>CAIWVR010000487.1 GCA_903916165.1 uncultured Hyphomicrobiales bacterium
CCATTTCAATGCGGTGCCCATCGGCCCCTCCCGTGTTGTCGGCCGTTTTCGGCTCTGGACAGGAGGCTAGCTGATCGCGGGCGTCTGGCAAGGACGATAACGGCGATGACACGTTCTGGATCCCTGTTTGCAGGCCTGCCCGCACAAATGCTTCCCGATGAGCGGCTGGAGGACCTCCATCGCTTCGCCGGCCTGCGCATCGAGCGCATCGTCTCGACCGGGCAGGCGACGCCACCGGGCCAGTGGCTCGATCAGGCGAGCGACGAATGGGTGGTGCTGCTGAAAGGCGCCGCCGGCCTGCTGATCGAAGGCGACAGCGAGCCCCGCGTGTTGTCGCCGGGCGACTGGATCTTCCTGCCCGCGCAGTGTCGCCACCGGGTGGAATGGACCGCGCCAGGGGAGCCGAGCGTCTGGCTTGCCGTGCATGTCGGGCTTGTTCCAGATCAAGGCGCTGATCCCACATAATGAGAAAGTCCCCTGAGATTAAGGGAGGGGACCATGGCCGAACCGCAGGTGACAGGATTGCGAGGCGTAACGCTTGGCGTCCGCGATCTCGATGAAAGTCTCGATTTCTACACCAGCAGCTGGGGGCTGACGGAGGTCGCTCGTATGGGGCCATCCGCTTGGCTGCGTGCGACCGGCACGGAGCACCATGCGCTGGCGCTCTGCCAGTCCACGCAACCTGGACTGCTGGCCGTGCGTCTGGCCGCGCCCGACAAGGCTTCCGTGGATGGCCTCTATGCCAAGGCGCTCGCCTTCGGGGCGGATGTGATTGATGCGCCCGATATGCTCGATACGCTGGCCGGCGGGGGCTATGGATTTTCGTTCCGGACGCCCGACGGTATCATCCAGCAGGTGTCGTCCGGTGTCATCGAACATGGCACACGCATTGACGATCGCAAGCGGCCGCAAAAATTTTCGCATGTCGTGCTGCGCGCGGAAAATTACCCGCAATTGCGCGCGTTCTGGACCGATCTCCTCGGCTTCAGGCTGTCCGACGAGACGGACGGGATCCATTTCCTGCGCTGCTCGGCTGACCATCATTCGGTCGCGCTCGCCAGGGCCGAGGGGCCGGGCCTGCACCATATGGCCTTCGAACTGCCCGATCTCGATGCATTGATGTATGCGTCCGGCTCCATGCGCGCCAGGAACCACACGCTTGAATGGGGCGTCGGGCGCCATTCAGGCCCGGGCAACAATGTCTTTTCCTTCTTCGTCGAGCCCAATGGCTTTGCTGTCGAATATACGACCGACATGGAGCAGGTGGATGACGCGACCTATCCGAAACGCTCGAAGGAATGGTGGCGTGAGAATCGACCCAATGGTGCGCGCGACGCATGGCAGATGGCACCCAAGCGGTCGGAGCGACTGGTCAAGGCGCGGCTCGGCCTGCTGACGCAAGAGATGATGGCAAGCGATCGGGGCTGCGCCGCGGCCCTTTCGAAGGCACTGGCCTGAAGAGGGCCGCGCAGCAGGCAAGGGGGTCTCTTGCGCCACATCAGGGCAGGAGTCGCCGAAAAATGGCACGCACAATCACAATCACAAGGGCGAGACGGTTGCCGCCACAGGAGCCCATCATGAACGTGAAGCAGATTGTCCAGGATGTCGTGCGGTCGATCTTCTCGCGTCGTCGCAAGGATGACGTCGTCTGCGGCGATTGCACCCGCAACGCGCAATGCGGTGCGGAGCCGAGCGAGCATTGCGTCATTCGCGCCGCGCAGATCGCCTCTGACCGGAAGGGCCCGCCTCCGCGCGAGAGACTCATCGGCTGGTGATCGTGCTAGTCTTCCCTGTAAAATGGGAGGACGCATGTACATCATCCGCATGGCTTTTGACGCGCCGGGCCGAGATGCTGACCGCAAGGCGCTGTTCGAGGCGCATCGCGCCCATTTGCGCAGCGGACTGGCGCGCGTGGTGCAATCGGGTCCGCTGTTTGCCACCGACGCCAGCGGCGCCAAGGCTGGCGCACTGGTTGTCTTTGAGGCGCAAGACGCAGCCGAAGTGGAAGCTTTCAGCGCTGCCGACCCCTATGTGGTGAACGGCGTCTACGACCGGATCGAGATCCTGCGCTGGGACAAGACGATCGGGTAAATTCCCCGCCGACCTTTCCATTTGCAGCAGCTTTCGCATAAATTCCCGCAACGACAATTTCGGGAGTGAATGATGCGCAGCTTGTTGATCGCGCTGGCGGCTGTCCTCGGACTTTCTAGCCTCACGCAGGCGCAGACGCCGGAGGCATTCTACAAGGGTCGCACGACCTCGCTCGTCATGGGCACGGGCCCGGGGGGCAGCTACGACCTCTATGGCCGTCTCATTGCCACGCATCTGCCCCGCTTCATCCCCGGTCAGCCGACGATGATCGTCGAACACATGCCCGGCGCGGGCGGCGCCATTGCCGGCAATTATATCTTCAGCACCGCGCCGCAGGATGGCAGCAAGATCCTGCTCGCCCATCCGCTGCCGCTGATCGAAAAGCTGCAGGGCGACGGTGTGCGCTTCCAGTCGAAGAAGCTGCAATGGCTGGGTGCCTATGACCAGATCAGCCAGATGCTGGCGATCTGGCACACGTCGCCTGGCACCTCGATCGCCGAGCTGAAACGCGAGCCGGTGGTGCTGGGCTCGATGGGCCGCTCGCATCTCTCCTATCAATGGGCGGCATTGCTGAAGGATGCGCTGGGTGCCAGGTTTCGCGTGATCTCGGGCTTCCCGACCGGCGGCGAACTCAACATGGCCATGGAGCGCGGCGAGATCGCCGGCTGGGCGGTCGCCTGGGAAAACCTGTCGGGCGGCAATGCCGACTGGCTGCGCAGCCGCAAGGTGATCATCCCGGTACAATTCACGCTGACGCGCATGCCTGAACTGCCTGACGTGCCCACCCTCATCGAATTGTCCTCCGGCGAGGCACGCGACATTGCCGAATTCCTTGCCTCGGGCACGCCGCACGCCCGCGCGCTGGCGGTCGGCCCCAATGTGCCAGCCGATCGCGTGACAGCGCTGGTTCAGGCGTTCGAGGCGATGATGAAGGATGAGACGTTTCTGGCCGATGCCAAGAAGCGCAACCTGTCGATCACCCATCGCGAGGCGAAGGAGGTGCAGGCGCTGGCCGCGCGCATTGTCGATGTCTCGCCCGAATTCATCGGCAAGGTGAAAGCGGCCGTGGGCGGCGAGTGAGCGCGATCACACAGACAGTTTGCGCAGGGCTTTCTTGAAGCCCGCCCGCAGGCGTCCCTTCAGGTTGCGGCGACTGGCGAGCTGCGGGTTGAGCAGATCTCCGTGCCCGCGCATGGCGGGCGTGTCGAGCGCTTCTTCAATGCGATCGACGAAGTGCGAGGGTGTCATCTCATAGGGAATGGCGTCGGCAAAAATGGGCGCTTCGGCGATGGTGCGCAAGGCGTCGGGATTGCGGTCGAGCTCGATCACATGCGCGGCGAGCGCATCGAGGCTGGGGAAGGCCGTCGCATCGATGAAGGCGGCGGGATTGAAATCTGTGCGTGAGTCCGGCGGGCCCCAGTAGATCGGCGTGGATCCCGCAGCCAGCGGCTCCAGCAGCTTTTCGGTGACATAGCCGTAGGATTTAACGTTCTCGAAGGCGATCGTGAAGCGATAGTCGGCGATCGTCTTGAGCTTGTCGCCGGCACGAAAGCCCATGTTGTTGAGGACTTTTCCGAAACTGTCGACGTGCTGGAGCCTGTCGAGGCGCGAGAAGAACTCGTTGCGCAGGGCGACCGGGTTTGAATAGATGAAATTGCAGAATTTCGGTCGCGGCGTATAGTGGCGCGGTGCCAGCAGGCGTTCGATCGACAGCACGCTGCCGGGGGTCCACCAGTCGATGTAGAGCGCCCATAATGGCAGGCGCACGGCGCGGCGCCCGAGCAAGGGCTCGTCGTGGAAGTTGAAATAAAGATCGTAGATGAGATCCCGCGGGTCTTCTGCCTCGCAGGAGAACCAGACTTTCAGAGCCCTGGAACTGAGCACATCGTCAGGAAAGTTGCGTCCGAAGACGCTGTAGAATTCAACATCGGCACCTGTCCGCACGATTTTCACATCGAAACGGTCACGCAGGGCGCGCGTGAAATAGGATGTTTCCGCGTCAAAGCTCCCCCAAAAATTGTGGAAGCTGACGGCAATTTTTTTTCGACCAATCATTGCAAGCTTTTGTTATGTTGCTACGGCCAGTTAAACGAGGTTTTTCAGCAAAAGCAATTCATCGGGCTCACGTTAAGCAAACCGAAAACTCATTTGCATTTTAGTATGCATGAATTTCAATTTATTGTCGAACCGGTCGGGCTTGCCCGGGTCATGTGTTTCGCGCGGTCGGCGACATCGACAATGGCATCGATCACGGCTTGTGGCATCACGTTTTGCACGGCATGGCCCACACCAGGCAGGGTGATCAGGCGGGCTTTTGCAATGTCGCGCGCGCTGCCCAGCGCATGCAGATGCGTATAGACCACGCCATCGTGGTCACCCGTGATGATGGTTGTTGGCGCTTCGATCTCGTGCAGGCGCGGCGCCTGCACGGCAATAAAGCGATCGAGATGAGCGACATCCTGCGCATTCGCGATGAAATTTTGCGGTCGCAGCACCAGAAGCCCGCCGATGCGCTCAATATAATCTGGCGGTGCCTTTTGCGGGGCGAAGACGGACGCCACCGCCTGGTCCAGCACCGCAAGCCCGACCGGCATGGCGAGCAGGTGGGCAAACACGCGTCCGAACCATGGTCGTGCCGTCCATTCGTAATACCAGGTCACGCCGCCGGGCCAGGGATGGGTGACGGGCGCGATGAGCACGAGCCCTTGTGTGAAATCCTTGTGGGCGATGGCAAAATGGGCGGCGAGCGCACCGGCGAGAGAATGGCCGACCACAATGGCACGCGTGACGGAGAGTTTTGAAAGGCCCGCCTTGATCAGCTTGACCTGTCCGGCGGGCGAGGACTGCTCCGGTCCGGGCGCGCGCTGGCTCCAGCCATGGCCGGGCCTGTCGAAGGCCAGGACATGGAACCCCAGCGCGACGAGGCCTGGACCCAGCGACAGCATTACATCAGCCTGGTTGCCGCTGGCACCATGCAGCAGCAGCACAGTGCCGCGCGGGCTGCCTTCTGGCATCATCTGCGTGTAGTGCAGACGGATGCCGTCCACATCCACGAAGGCACCGCGCGGGGGATATCGGGCCTCGATGCGCGCGACTTGCCATTGCGTGAAGACAAGGGCACCCAAGCAGACCAGCAGAAGGACGGCGAACACGACCAGCGTGATTTTCAAATCTCGCGGCCCTCGACCTCAATGCCGAGTTTTTCAACCTTCTTGCGGATGTCTTCGAGCTGCGGATTGATCTCGAGCGCGCGGCGGAAGACCCGCAGCGCCTGCGCATTCTGCTCATTGCGTTCCAGAATGGCACCGACGCCGACCAGGGCTTTGAAATGGCGCGGTTCGAGATGCAGCACATGGGCGAGGTCTTCCATCGCGCCGGACGTGTCGCGCTGGACGAAACGCACGCTCGCACGCCGGTTCCAGGCCTCCGCCCATTGTGGCTCGATCTCGACGAGACGGCTCAGCAGCTCTTCAGCGAGTTTCCAGTCTTTCTGGCCGATCAGGGTACCAGCGCGGTCCATGACGAGGTCGGCGGTGTCGGAGCCCGAGCGCATCCACACCCTTTCGATGGCCCCGGCTATGCCTTGCGCTTCGCCCTCGTCCCGGGTCTTGCCGAGCCTGTCGAAAAGGTCGTCGAGAATTTTTTGACGTCCCGTCGGCGCGTTTGCCTGCGCCGGTCGGTCATTCTTGCCCTCGGCCGATTTCGCCTCAGGGGCGCGGGTGTCAAACTTGCGGTCAGGCATGCGCTGCGGTGTGTCGGCCAGAGCGGCGTTGCCCAGACCCGCGCTGGCAAGGCCGAGCAGGAGAGCTACAATCGAGACATTGGTCAAGCGGACGTGCATGGCAAGAGATTAGGGCGGGCCCGGCGATCCGTCAAAGGCGTTGCACGCCGATGTGATCGGCAAAACGGCCGCTTAAACCGCGCGTCCGCGACTGGCCCAGATGTCGTGGACCTCATCCCAGGACGGTGCAGCATCCGCGACGAAACCAATCGTCTTGCCCGTCGCGATCTGCCGGAAGGCGCGCAGGGCCCGGAGATGGGCACCGCTGTTGAGGTAGGCGCGCATCGCCTGTTCGTCGTCCCAGACGCTCAATGTATGATGGACGCCGGCGATGGTGCGCGCGTCGGCGCTGCGATTGCCTGGCGCGCGCTTGGCCTGAGTCATTGATCCGATGGCGTGCCACCAGAACCGAAAGACATGGCGGCGGCTCCTGAGCGTGAGCCCGGTGATCGAAATATATGGCATATCCAGTCCCGCAAATGTTTCGCCGGAGGATACGATTTGTCGCGTGCAGCAGATCAAAAGAAAAGGCCCCGGACGAGCCGGGGCCTTTCAGCAAACCCGTGCAACTGGTTTCAGCCCTGACGGGCCTTGAAGCGCTTCTGGGTCTTGTTGATGATGTAGACGCGGCCCTTGCGGCGCACGATCTGGTTGTCACGATGGCGACCACGCAGAGACTTCAAGGAATTACGGACTTTCATTTTTGTCCCCGGACGCTGGTTGCGGCGGGGACGGGCCCGCCTCACAAAATCGGTTGGCCGGTCTATGCCCCATTTGTTGCGCCGGATCAACCCTAAACCGGCTAGTCTGCGCTTCGCTCTCCCCACGATTCGCGCGCCGGACCCGATATTGCCGATGACGACCGATCAGACAATTCCGCTGGCCCAGGCCCTCGCGGCCGCCCGCATGCAGCGCCGCTTCCACGCCTATAGCGCAACGCAAGCGTCGGATGATCCCTATCTCGTGCAGGCGGAGGTCGCGCGGCTCACGGGGACGGCCGCTGCGGGCTGGAAAACCGGCTTCGGCCCGGACCGCGACCGCACACCGATTGCCGGGCCGATTTTCGCGTCCGATATCTACGCAAATGGCGCAAGCTATCGGCTCGTTCCCGGAGAGCAGGTTCTGGTTGAGGTGGAACTCGCGGTGCGCCTTGCGCGCGACCTGCCATCCGGGCGGAGCTATTCCATCGACGACATTCTCGCTGCGAGCGACGAGATGCTGGTCGGGCTGGAGCTGATCGGCACGCGCTACGCACAGGCCGATTCGGCACCCTTTTCTGCCCGCCTCGCGGACAATCTCAACAATGGGGCCTATGTCACCGGCGAGGGCAGGCGCGACTTCGCCGCTCTGGCGCGCAAAAGCCTGCCGATGCGGCTTTGGATCAACGGCGGGCTGGTGGCCGACAGGCCTGGCGTGCATCCCGATGGCGATCCACTCACCGGGGTTGCTGCCTGGGCGAGCGCACAGGCGGATCGGCTGGGCGGTCTGAAAGCAGGGCAGGTGATCACGACCGGGTCGCTCAACACGCCCGTGCCGATTGCAGACGGTGCGCGCATCGAGGCCGAGCTTTCGGGGCTCGGCCGCGTGCGACTGGAGATCGTGGACTGAGGCTCCTCCCCTTCTCCCGCACTGGCGGGAGAAGGGGTCATGCGCAGCATGACGGATGAGGGCGTTCTGCAGCTTTTAGACGGCGGCGCCGCCCTCACCCGTCTGGCTTCGCCAGCCACCCTCTCCCGCGACGCGGGAGAGGGGCGCGCATGTCTCAATTCGGCGGTGAGATGATGTCCTTGGCCCGTTTCACCGTTTCCTTCGAGGAGGCATAGAGCTTTTCGACCACGCCCTGCACCCGTTCGCCTGACGAGGCTGTCACGTCGAGGCGGCTCTTTTCGGCGTCGGCGAGGAATTCGGGGTCCTTGGTCGTCGCCATAAACGCGTCGCGCAGCACTTTCACCTGCGCCGGATTGGCACCGGGCGGGGCGAGATAGGGGCGGCCGAAGATCTGCTGGCTGAACACCATTTCGACGGCCTTGCGGTCTTCGTCGCCCTTGATGAACTTCCAGACTTGCGGAACGCCCATGCGCTCCAGTTCCGGCTCGGGGTCGAGGCTGTTCTGGACGAGAATGTTGATCTTCTTCTCGGACACCCAGCTCGGCCGCTGCGATTTCAGGCTCGACCAGTCGAGCCCGCACATGCCGTCGACTTCGCCGCGCTCCATGGCGAGGAAAATATCCACCGTGCCCTTGTAGCCGCTCACCACATTGAACTGGGCACCGGCCGCATTGGCGTGCAGGTAGGCGTAATCGCGGGTCGAGCCGCCGGCGGCACTGGCACCGATGATCACCTTGTTTTTCTGGGCATCCTCAAAGGTTTTGATCTTCGAGGTCTGGTAGGTGATGCAGACGCGCGTGCCGCTGTCGGCGCTGCCGAGATAGACGAATTTGGTCGGATCAAAGAGGCCCTGCTGCTTGTCCTCGAGCAGCGGGCCGATGATCACGCCGGGGAACACGGCACCGATATAGGTCCCGTCCTTGGGCGCGACGGAGGCGAGATAGGCGGCCGCCGTTCCAGAGCCGGCACCGGGCTGGTTGCGCGCGACGAAAATCGGCGCGCCGGGGATGAACCGGCCCATGTGCCGGGACAGGGCACGGGCATAAAGATCGTAGCCGCCGCCCGCATCGCCGCCGATCAGGAAGATGATCTGCTTGCCGGTGTAAAAATCATTCGCACCGGCCGGGCCCGGGAGGCCGCATGTGGCGGCGGCAAGGGCCGCAGCGCCGAGCGCCAGTGTGCGAAGCCGCTCGCAGCGGCGATGGATGTTCATTGGACGCTCTCCCATTTTCCACGTGGCACCATGCGGCGCTCTTGATGGACAGCTCATTTTATCTCGGAAATGGCCAGCCAGCGCAATCGGGACGACAAAACGCGACGGCCCCGCTGCACCAGTGGGGTGCGGCGGGGCCGGGCGGTCGGTAGACCGGAATGGGCGGGAATATGCGAGACAGGATTTCCCGAAACTGAAAATGCGACAGATTTCTCTAATGTTGCGTTAAATGTGACAAAAAATAAAGCCTCCTTATTTTGTGATCACCGCACAGGCAATCCGGTCACCGGAATCACCTGCCGGCTGGCTGCGGTAATCGTCGCCCTTGGCGTGAATCACGAAGGCGGAACCGTCGGCGTCGAAGAGAGAGTTTTCGCCCGCACCTAGGGTGACGCCGGGGGTGAAAATCTGCTGCTTGAGAACGCCGCTCTCGGGCACGATGAGATTGGGCATGTCGCCCGCGTGCGGGCCCTTGCCGGAATGGAAGCCATGCTCCTGCCCGGCCACGGCGAAATGCCCGCCTGCGCTGGTGAATTTGGCCGCGCCATCGCATGTGCCGGTCTGGTGAATGTGGAAGCCATGCGGGCCGGGCGGCACGTCTTTCAGGTCGAGCGCGATCAGCACGCCCTTGTCCGTCTGGGTCAGCTGGGCGGTGCCCATGGCTTTGCCGGACACATCGGCAAAGCTCGCCCTGGCGGTCGCACCATTTTGCTGGGCCAGCGCGGCAGATGACAGGGCCAGCGTTGCACCTAGCACGAGACCCGCATTGATGAATGTGATCATGTCAGTTTCCTTCCCGGAGCGATCGGCCGCTCTGATGCCGAGCTTGACCTGCGCGAGTCTAACGCGCCAGTGCGCGGGAGGATCCACGCGGCATTGTGATGGGACCGTTGCGCGTCCGGCATTTTCGCTGCGTCGGGTCTGGTGGGGCTGTCTGAAATCTGGATGACAGGCTTGAAAGGCAGGCCCAGTGAGGGCGGTCGGCAATTTTTGGCACAATCATGGGCAGATTTTTGGCCTGAATGAAAAAGGCCCCCGCCGGTGAGCGGAGGCCTCGTTTTGGTCTGACGTTGCGTCAGATTAGTGAGCGAGCGGATTCGGCCGCAGCTGGAAATGTGCCGCGAGCGGGCGCGAGCCCTTGCCGCCCTCAATCAGCCAGGGCGTGCGATCGCCGTTGGAAGCCCAGATGCCACGGCCCTTCCAGCCGGCGTTGGGATCGTCGATGCGTCCGTCGAGCCCCTTGGCGTAGAAGCCAAGCGGATAGGGGACGCGCAGCACGACCATCTGGCCGTCCTTCTTCATCGCGATCAGGCCGTCGTTGAGATTGCCCGTCGAGACCGGCGTGTCTTCACCCAGACCGAAGGTGTTGTACTGGTCGACCCAGGTGTAATAGCTCGACTCGGCGCTGTTATCGCCGATGCCTTCAAAGCCCGGGCCTGGATATTTGTGGAAAGCCCAGCCCTCGGGGCAATGATTGCCGGTCGCGGT
The DNA here is from genome assembly GCA_903916165.1 of uncultured Hyphomicrobiales bacterium. Classification (GTDB taxonomy): domain Bacteria; phylum Pseudomonadota; class Alphaproteobacteria; order Rhizobiales; family Beijerinckiaceae; genus Terripilifer. Next base: position 10,182 of record CAIWVR010000487.1, read on the forward strand.
CGGGCCGTTCAGCGGGCCCTTGCACTTGCGGCGGTCGAAGCTGCCGAGATGGCCCGACGCCAGCGACACCCAGACGACGCCATTCTTGTCGATGTCGGCACCGCGCGGTCCGAAGCCCGGTGCCGGAACATTGTAGATTTCAGCCAGGGCGGTCTGCGACGGATCGCTGCCCGGCAGGACGCGGACAACCGCGCCGGGGTTGGAGCGGATGCTGCCCCAGACCGAACCGTCCAAGGCTGGCATGATGGCATAGAAATTCGCCGTGATGCGCTTGTCCTTGGTCGGGTCGACCGGCTGGTTGGGCTCGACATAGTCGTCGCGCTTGCCGTTGCCGTTGGTGTCCAGGATGAGCGGTGTCCAGCCCTGCGCCTTCTGCACATCGCCGGTTTCCAGCATGATGCGCGTGTTGAGCCAGCCCAGCACCTGACCGCCGCCCGAGCCCCAGACCGTGTTGTCCTTGTCATAGCCGAAGTTCAGGTGATGCGTCTGGAAGCACGTCTGGTAAGGCGTGTAGACCTTGGTCTTGGGATCATACATCGAGATGCGACGCGCGGAACTGTCGAGCGGGAAGACCTTCGCGGAGGGATGGTCGGAACCCTTCTTGCAGAAGTCCGGATTGGCGGGCTTGAACCCCGTTGCCGCCATCCACACGCGACCGTCCTGGTCGATCATGCTGTTGTGGTTGTTGCCGTGCGTATCCCAGATCTTCTCGTCGCCCCAATAGGCCGAGGGCTGCAGGGATTCCTTGGATGCCGCATGTCCGGGGCCGAGCGCCTCGGGCGTGCCGGGCTCATAGGTCATTTTGAAGGTCGAGAAGGTGTTGGCCTTCACGTCCATCACCGGCACGTTGTCGGAGGAATATTCCGGCGATCCGTAGAGGGGGCCATAGCCGTTGACGGTGGGCTTGCGGCGGTCCGTGGAAATCAGGTCGTGCAGATATTGCTTCTCGTTCATCCAGTCGCGCAGGGTCACGACGATGTTGCGCTCGTCACCCTTCGGGCGCTCCGGCTTGGTCTTCGGCAATTCGCCCTTGGCGATGCGGTCGGTCCAGTCGCCGAAATAATGGTAGCCGGCGCCGCCCAGTTCACCAGCCAGGATATTGGTCATGCTCTCGCCGGCCTGGCCGGCCTGCGTGCGGCGCTGCCAGGCTTCCATGCCGGAGGCGAACGTGCCGAATTCCTGGGGAACGGTGCGGGTCGAGAGCTGGCCGAGCTGGTGGCACCCCACGCAGCCGTTGTTCTTCATCAGGTTGAGCCAGTCGGTCTGCTTGATCTTTTCGGGAATCTCGCTCTTGCCGCCGAACTGGTCTGCGCCGGGAATTTTCAGCATCGAATACCAGTAGATCGCCGGATAGGTCTTGGCGGCGGTCGCCTCGTCCGGCGCGGCCTTGGCCGCGATCGCG
>CAIWVR010000488.1 GCA_903916165.1 uncultured Hyphomicrobiales bacterium
GATTGCCACGTCGCCTTTGGCTCCTCGCAATGACGGCGCGTTTTATGCGCCCCTCATTCCCACTCAATCGTGCCCGGCGGCTTGCTCGTCACGTCATAAACCACGCGATTGATGCCGCGCACCTCGTTGATGATGCGCGTCGCCGCGCGCCCGAGAAAATTCATGTCATAGGGGAAGAAATCCGCCGTCATGCCATCGACCGAGGTCACGGCGCGCAAAGCGCAGACATTGTCGTAGGTGCGCCCGTCGCCCATCACGCCGACCGTGCGCACGGGGAGCAGCACCGCAAAAGCCTGCCAGATGTCGTCATAGAGACCCGCCTTGCGGATCTCGTCGAGATAAATGGCATCGGCCTTGCGCAGCACGTCGAGCTTTTCGCGTGTGATGGCGCCGGGGATGCGGATGGCGAGCCCCGGACCCGGAAACGGATGGCGCCCGACAAAGACGTCCGGCAGGCCGAGTTCACGGCCCAGCGCGCGGACTTCGTCCTTGAACAATTCGCGCAGCGGCTCGACAAGCTTCATCTTCATGCGCGCCGGCAGACCACCGACATTGTGGTGCGACTTGATGGTGACCGACGGGCCGCCGGTGAACGATACGCTCTCGATCACATCGGGATAGAGCGTGCCCTGCGCCAGAAAGTCGGGCGCGCCCTTGCCATCGCTGGCGATTTTTTTCGCTTCCGCATCGAAGACATCAATGAACAGCCGCCCGATGGTTTTCCGCTTCTGCTCGGGATCGCTGACGCCGTCGAGTTCGCGCAGGAAGGTTTCCGACGCATCCACATGCACGAGCGGGATGTTGTAGGCGTCGCGGAACAGGCGCACGACCTCCTCGGCCTCGCCCATGCGCAACAGGCCATGATCGACGAAGACGCAGGTGAGGTTTTCGCCAATCGCTTCATGGATGAGCACGGCAGCAACGGCGGAATCGACGCCGCCCGACAGGCCGCACAGGACACGCGCATCACCCACCTGGTCGCGGATCGCCTTGATGGCTTCCTGGCGGAAGGCAGCCATGGTCCAGTCGCTCTTCAGGCCAGCGACCTTGTGGACGAAATTGGCGATGAGCTTGGCACCATCGGGCGTGTGCACGACCTCGGGGTGGAACTGCATGGCATAATAGCGGCGCGCCTCGTCGGCAATGGCGGCGAGCGGCGCGTTCTCGGAGGTCGCGATGCGCCTGAAGCCTTCGGGGAGAAGCGTGACGCGGTCGCCGTGGCTCATCCAGACGGGATAGCGTTGCCCGACCTCCCAGACGCCCTCGAAGAGCGCGGAGGCCTCGACGACCTCGAGTTCGGCGCGGCCGAATTCGCGATGATGCCCGGCCTCAACCTGGCCGCCAAGCTGGGTCGCCATGGTCTGCTCGCCGTAGCAGATGCCCAGAATCGGAATGCCGGCTGCAAAGATTGCCTGCGGCGCCCGCGGCGAGCCTTCGTCCGTCACCGAGCACGGCCCGCCCGACAGGATGACGGCCTTGGGGGCCAGCTCCGCGAACGCCTTTTCAGCGGACTGGAACGGCGCGATCTCGCAATAGACCCC
>CAIWVR010000489.1 GCA_903916165.1 uncultured Hyphomicrobiales bacterium
ATGTACAGTCTCATTGTCACGGCAAAGATGAATGGCGTCGATCCGCAAGCCTGGCTCGCCGATGTGCTCGCGCGTATCGCCGCACACCCCGCACGTCGGCTCGACGAATTGCTGCCATGAACTGGAAGCCGCAAGCCGCGACCATCTCCGCAAAAGCCGCCTGAACAGTACTGGCTACACGGCCAGCATCACGGATCAATAAGCAAATGTCACGCCTGCGGCCCAGGCCGGAGGGGTACGCTTGTCGTCCTGACTCAAGGGGAATTCCCCCGGCGCGAAATTTCTGATCCCTTCGGTGGGAGGAGATTCGCGCCATGCCATCAGCCCTTCCCCTACGCACCGATTATTCCGCCACCGATTTGCGGGTTTTGGCCAAGCGGACCAAAGACAACAATCAGAGCCGGCGCTTGCTGTCTCTGGCCGCGGTGCTTGACGGCATGAGCCGGACAGACGCCGCCCGCATCGGGGGTATGGATCGCCAGACACTTCGCGATTGGGTGCATCGCTTCAACCAACAAGGCCCCGATGGTCTGCATGACATCCATGCTGGCGGGGTCGCGGCTCGGCTTTCGAGCGAGCGCTTGGCGGAACTCGCCGCCATCGTCGAGGCGGGGCCCGATCGCGACAAAGACGGCGTGGTTCGCTGGCGGCGCATCGATCTCAAGCGGGTGGTGAAGGAGCGCTTCGGCGTTGAGTTTTGCGAACGCTATATCGGGACGATTCTGAAAAGGCTCGGGTTCTCCCACATGAGCGTGAGGCCTCTCCATCCCAAGCAGAACGGCGAGATCGTCGAGGCGTTTAAAAAAACGTCGAGACTGCGTTGAATGCGCATCTGACTGGCGTGCCCGAGACGACGCCGATCGAAATCTGGTTCCAAGACGAGGCTCGGATCGGCCAGAAGAACGGCGTCGTTCGACAATGGGCGAAAACCGGGACCCGGCCGCGACAACCGGCTGATCAGCGCTACGAGAACGCCTATCTGTTCGGCGCAATCTGTCCAGCGCATGGCAAAGGTGCAGCCATCGTCTCGCCCTGGGCCAACACGGAAGCGATGCAGCTGCATCTGGATGAGATATCCCGCCATGTCACGCCGGGTGCCCAAGCCGTCCTGATCATGGACCGCGCGGGATGGCACACGACCCATGTGCTCGCCATCCCCAAAAATATCACGCCGATCCTGCTGCCCTCGTATTCGCCGGAACTGAACCCGGTCGAAAACATCTGGCAGTACATGCGCGCCAACTGGCTCTCAAATAGCGTGTTCGAAACCTATGACGATATCATCGACGCCGCATGCGCGGCCTGGAACAAGCTCATCGCCGTGCCACACCAGATCAAATCAATCGGCATGCGCGATTGGGCTCATGTGGGTCGGGGCAAATAGCCGTTGGTATTACTGGCTGCGTGTCACGTCGACGATAGTCCGCTCATCGGCCTAAAGAGCGCCTATCAGCGCACGACGAAAAAATTCACTGAGTTACTCAGCCAATTTTTCCAGATGCCGAATAAGCTTGGGTCGGATCCAGGGGGGTCAGCGCAAGACACAACCTCATCCCGATCTCGGCCAGGATTTGAGGTGGGTCGTCGCTTCATCTCGAAAGGATTCACTGAGTCCGTGAGCATCTGGAAGCCGCAAAAGCCTTGATCCACAACGTCGGCCAAGGCAGGTTCCCGGACTTCACGATCCCGGGCGCAGAACGACCACGCCCCAAAGCCAAGAAGAAAGAGATCGACTGGGATAATCTCTGAACAGCGCCCCATACAGGCCAGAGGTAGAATGCAGAAAATTCGCTGAGCAACTCAGCGAATCTTTCCCTTGTGCCCCTGAAGCTGGCGAAACCTGAGACCTTGCGATGACGCAGGACGCCGCACAAGCGAAGGCCGACTTCAAAGATGGCGAATAGCGCAAAATGATCTCAAGGAATTCAAGGGGATATTTCACGAATCGGCTCAATTTGTCAGATCGATGTGTAATGACGCATATCGCATTAGGGGTGAGAACGCGGCAGGGAATTTCTGATGCGCCAAGCCTTTAAAAAATTTCAGGATCCCTTAATGAGCCTGAGTTTCACGGCCACTTAGCGAACTGGACTGGCTCCTCCAAGCAAGATCTCACTCAGTCGATTAGCCGCGCGGAGCGCGGTTTTCCCACGAGCGCTCTGCGAGCGCGATCTTCAGGGATCTCAGAGTGATTGATCCCGGATTTTCCGTCCTAAAACATTCCCTATATATATGGATAGTTTAGGGACGGAAAACTCTTCTCGATACGATAGCATTACAAACCGACTGAGTGATATTTTCGTCCGCGCGTGCCAGTCCAACACAGCCGCGCGCCCCGCGCAGCGGCATAGATTTTCTCAAACGGCTTACGTGTCCCTCAGGCCCAGGGTGCCGGCGCCGGGGGATCGAAGCCGGGGCCTGCAACATCCTCGGTGCCGAAGTCGGCGGGGGAGACGATCTCCATATATTCCATGTCGGGCGAGTAATCGTAGAGATAGTGCACGATGCCGGGGCGCTGGTGCACGCAGTCGCCGGCCTCCACCAGCACGTGCTCGCCATCGTAGATAAATTTTGCCCAGCCTTTCATCATGTAGACGATCTGGAAATCAGCGACGTGAATGTGCCAACCGGTGCCTTTTTCAGGCGGCAGGTTAGCCTTCACCAGATGCGCGATCACCTTACCATGCGTCGCGTCCCTGATTCCGAGATCCTTGTAGAGGAAGAAATCGCGCAAGCCTTCGCCGCGCCATTGCGTATCGCCGGGTTTGACATGCGTAAACTTGGTCGCGGTCTTGTCGAGCATGTTCGCATCTCCTTTTGTATCAGAATTCGACTTCCAGTTCCTCGATCTCTTCCCTCTCGAGCTTGGCGGCCTCGATCCATTCCATCACGAACGGATGTTCGAGAACGCGCTTGGCATAAGCCGCGCAGACAGGATCGAGTTTCACATCATAGGTCTGGAAGCGCGTGGCGACGGGCGCATACATGGCATCGGCGACCGAGAATTCGCCAAACAGCCAAGGCCCGCCATAGGCCCCCTGGCATTCGCGCCAGATCGAGGTGATGCGCTCAATATCCGACTGCGCCTTCGACCAGATCTTGAAATCCTTGAAATGGCCTTTCAGATTCATCGGCAGCGCCGAGCGCAGCGATACGAAGCCGGAATGCATTTCGCCGCAGATCGAACGACAATGCGCGCGTTGTGCCCTGTCCTTGGGCAAGAGGCCTTTTTTTGGAGCGATCTCGTTGAGAAACTCCCCGATGGCCAGCGTGTCCCAGACACGAATGCCGTCATAGGTGAGGCACGGCACGAGGATCGAGGGCGACAGCAGGAGGATCTCGGCGCGTGCCGCCGTATCTTCAGGCGGAACAATGATTTCCGAGAATTTGATGCCTGACATGCGGGCCATCAGCCAGGCCCGGAATGACCATGAGGAATAATTCTTGCTGCTCAAGGACAGGGTCGCGGTCGCCATATTCGGGCCTGCTGGTTGGACGTTTCCAGAGCATTAGCAACCGCCATGCCAGTGGCACAGGCGTTGCTTTATCAAATCTGACGCAGAGACTTGGCCGGTGGGAATGATTTATTCAACGTATCAGGCATTCGCGGACGTCCACGATCCGCTCCGCGATCTTGCCACAAACATGCGGCGGGTCCTGGGAGAGTGGACGCTGGGCGACCTTGCCTCGCCTTTGCGCACCATGGCGGCCTATTACGAGGTGACGGCGCTGGCGGGCTTTACGCATGTCCGACCTGACTTCGATATCACCCATGTCGCGAACAACGGCATCGAGACACCGGTGCATGAGGAGATCATCCTCGATCTGCCGTTCGGATCGTTGACGCACTTCCGCAAGGCGGGCACCAAGGTCGAGCCGAAGGTGTTGCTCATCGCGCCGATGTCGGGCCATTTTGCAACGCTGCTGCGCGGCACAGTCATCACCATGCTGCGCGACTTCGACGTCTATATCTCCGACTGGAAGAATGCGCGCGACATTCCGGTTGCTGCGGGCATATTCGGGCTAGAGGACTTCACGCAATATATCATCGATTTCCTGCACGCTCTGGGGCCGCAGGCGCATCTCGTTGCCGTATGCCAGCCGACAGTCTCGGCGCTGGCGGCCACCGCCCTCATGGCCGCGCGCAAGGATCCGGACCAGCCGGCGAGCCTCACGCTGATGGCAGGCCCTATCGACGTGCGCGTATCGCCGACCAAGGTAAACGACCTCGCCAACGACAAATCCCTTGATTGGTTCGAAAGCAAGATGATCGCAAAAGTCCCGCCGGGCCAGCACGGAGCCGGGCGGCGTGTCTATCCGGGGTTCATCCAGCTGGCGGCTTTCATGAGCATGAATGCGCAGCGTCACACAAAATCCTTCCGCGATCTCTTCGATCACCGCGTCAAGGGCGAGCATGACAAGGCGGACGCCATCCGCAACTTCTATGAGGAATATTTCGCGATCATGGACCTGCCAGCGGATTTCTATCTCGAAACCATCCGCGATGTCTTCCAGTCACCTAAGCTGGCGAAAGGCGATATGACCTTCAAGGGTGAAAAAGTCGATCCGGGGCTGATCCGGAGGACCTTCCTGCTGACCGTCGAAGGCGAGAAAGACGACATCTGCGCAGTCGGCCAGACGCTCGTCGCCCAGGATCTCTGCTCGGGCCTGCGCCCTTATATGAAATCGCATCACATGCAGCCGGGCGTCGGCCATTACGGCGTCTTCAACGGCCGCAAATGGGACGGACAGATCTATCCAGTTGTCCGCAACCACATCATTTCGAGTATGTGAGCGCCTTGAGGGCGCGGCCAGTGATCCAACAAATAGGGTCCACGTCAAACGGACACCAACGACATATCAGGTGGAGCAATGCTAGATAACCAAACTGCGCCGAAGAAGCTTGACCAAGCTGGCCGCAGACCTCTTCCTTGACTGATCTTCAGCTCTCGATGGCTGCAGCTGCCTCTTTACCTCGGGCTCATTATCGCGCAATGCGTGTTCGTGTTTCTCTTCCAAAAGGAACTGGCGCAGCGCTTGGGCATCACCATGGATTTAGGCAGCGTCGTTATCGCTGTGTCGCGCCGCCAAGGCCCCGGGGAAGCCGACCAATCCACCCGGTAAGCGGTCGCGATTCCGCACCTACCCCGCTCGGGAACCCTTAATTGGTGAAAAAAGATCCGCATCATCTGAGGAAGATTTTTGGCCTGCGATCATTGCGGCGTATCAACAAAGGAATTCGAATGCATGGCGATATGGCCTGAAGGCCGCGAACGATCACACATATTGCCGGCTCCTGTCGTTCCGAAATTGATATCACGAAGCTGCCGTCCTGACGAAATCGCGAGGGGAAATGAAAGTGAAGCTTGGTTTAGCTGGAATATAGTTCTCCAAGAAAGGCAGTCACTCACGGGATTGGATCCCCCATCAAGCGTCTTGCTTCGTCGAGGTCAGCGATTGCTTGTTCGTCATTGCCATTATGGGACCACGCAAGGCCACGAAAAGTGAAAGCCACCGCGTATTGCGGATTCAGTCGAATTGCTTCGTCGAAGTCAGCGATCGCTCGATCGTTGTCGCCTTTATTGCTCCAGATACTCCCGCGTAATGTGAAAGCCACTTCGTCGTTCGGGTTCAGCCGGATCGCTTCGCTGTAGTCAGCGATCGCTCGATCATTTTCGCCTTTGGTGGACCACTCACCGGCACGAAGATAGAAAAGGTCAGCATCTTGCGGGTTCAGTCGGATTGCTTCGTCGAAGTCAGCGATCGCTCGATCATTTTCGCCTTTTTCTGACCACGCAATGGCGCGATTATTGAAAGCGGATCCCAACTGCGGGTTCAGCCGTATCGCTTCACTGTAGTCAGCAATCGCCCGATCATTGTCGCCGTTGAATGACCAGGTGAGACCGCGTTGGTTGAAAGCGTGATCGTCTTGTGGGTTCCGTCGGATTGCTTCATCGAAGTCAGCAATCGCTCGGTCGACGTCGCCTGTCGCTAGCCCTGCCGTTTCCAAAAGATAGGAACCGACGTCGTCATCTTTCGCCTGATGCAACATTTGTTTCAACTTTGAACACTCACGCTTGGTGCCGTCGCGAAGATGGTTGGAATTGGCTGAGGCGATCTCCAGCTTCATGAAGTTATCCGATCATGCGGCGAGGTCAATGGGTTGATCGGATGGCTTGTCGGCGAGGGTCTTCCAGCCATCGACTTTGCGCATCGTGATCTGCCCTGAGGCGAGCAGCGCCCAGAACAACATGGCGGCGGTCTCTGCGCTTGGCAGCACGGTCTGGGTCTTGATCCTGCGCTTGAACTCCTCGTGCAGCCGCTCGATGGCGTTGGTGGTGCGGATCGAGCGCCACTGGTCGGGCGGGAACCGCGCGAAGGTGAACAGCCGGTCGCCGGCTTCTTCGAGGCTGTCGGCGACGGCGCGATGCTTGAGCCGCCACTTGCGGATGAACGCCTTTCTTCGTGTCTCGATTTCCGCCTTCGTCGCGGCGTAGATCATGTCTGTATAATCGGCGGAGATG
>CAIWVR010000490.1 GCA_903916165.1 uncultured Hyphomicrobiales bacterium
CCGCCATTGGCGTTTTGGGCCTTGTTGGCCTGGTATTGTTCGCTGCAGGCCTTCTGGCGCGCCTGTGCGGGGCGAAGCTCGGCGAATTTGGCGGGCACGGCGGCGGGAAACGTCGGCAGCGGCCCAGCCATGGCCGGGTTGACCGGCGGAGCGCTTGCGGCTGAAGCCGCGGCCGGTTGGGCCTTCATGGCACCCGTCCCGGAGGTTGCCGCAGCCGCCGCCAGGCCGGCACGGCATTCCACCAGGAATTTTGGCCAGGTCGCGCCCTGGGTCGCATTGGCTGCCTTCGCGGCCTGCCATTTTTCGCCGCATGCTTTCATGGAGCCATCCTGGGCTGATGCCGAGGCGACGGACAGGGCCACAGCAAGGCCGACAAACAGGCCAGACATCGAGAGGGGGATGGGGATGGGGGAGCCTATGCGCATGGAGCCAAGCCTTTTCGTGGGACATGGAGCCATTCAAAACCCAAATCGGGTATATGGCAAGACATGCCGGGCGTGACAGAGGCCCCGCTCTCACCGCTCCGACGAGCGTCCTGCCACATCAGCTCCCTGCACGCGGATGACATGGGCCGACATGGCCGACGAACCGATCGCGACCCAGACATTCTGATCTTCCTGCGACTGCCGCTTCACAAAGCGATAGGGCGTGCGTGACCAGATCTTGAGTTCATCATTGATATTGTCGAGGATGAATTCGCCCCTCGTTGTTTTCACGGTGAGGACGGCATGGCCCTGGTTCATCTCATCACGCACGACGGTCATCAACAGGGCCTGTCGCGGAATGCCCGAGTCAATCAGCAGCTTGCGCTTGAGCAAGGCGTAATCCTCGCAATCGCCCATGCCGTCACCGGGCAAGTCCCAACGGTCGACGACAGCCCAGTGGTCATAGTCCGTTTTCGGCTGGATCCGGGCGTTCACACGGCGATTGATCATGTCGATCAGCGCGAGATGGGCCGCTGTGCCCTCAAGGTCGCGCGGCGTGGTCCGGCCGGCCTTGCATTCGTCCTTGTAGCGGGAGCAGAAATCAGCCCAGCCCAGAGGCGTGAGTGTCGCCACCCCGACCCTGATGAAGCGTCCGGGTTCTTCTGCCGCCGTCGGATGAAGGATGGCCATCATCCCCAGCAGAAACCCGCAGATGGCGACTCCGACCTGTCTCAAACGCACAACCATGGACCCTGCTCCCTCTCTGCGAGCAGTCTGTCCCGGGCCCATTTGCGCTCGCGCTAAGTAAAAAGCTCAAAGTTTAAGGAGACGGATTAACCCTGGAATGGATCGCCCCGGCGTGTCCGGTCCAGGTTTGAGGCAGCCTTCGACAAGCGCCCTTGTTGCAGCACAGGACGAACGGCCCACATAGGAGGTCTGCGTCCCGCGTGAAACTGCAGTGCACGCAGCACCAAACCCGTCCGGCTTTGGTTAATTCATGGCCGAACTGCGAGGATTAACTTTCCTCATGCCGAGACCTTGATGCGGGATCCGAGCCAATGTCCCTGCGGCATGGCAAAGCCCCCGCCTCACCCCGCCTGCACCGCGCGCTTGCAATCTCCACAGGTGCCGCTGGTGGTCCATTCGGCCTCGCCAGCCTGCCCATCGAACTGCCGATCTCGACGGTCCTGGGTGCGGCGGGAGGAGCGGTCGTGAACCATGCGTTCATGGATCACTTCCAGACGCTGGCGCGCGGACACGTCACTATTCGGCGGCTCGGGCGCAAATATGGTTCAGATGAGGTTAAGAAGAACCACAATCTCGCCTATCATTCTGAAATACTGAAATAAAAAAACGTAAGCTCGGCAATCCGCGACAACAGACACTTCAAATTCGAACAAATATGTTTGCCCTGCTTCCGTAACGGGATCTTGACCTCAAGCTCCCGGCACAGAAAATAGCGCTCGCGTGCCGCTCTATTTCAAGGCGCGCGGGGGTTTGACGTGACATTGCCGGTCGAACAATTCAGCAAAAAGACGAGGCGACCCGGTGCCCCGACCCGCCCTGCTGGATTCATGATCCTGATTGCGGCGGCCATTTTCGTGCCCCTCGCCTTTTTCACCGTTGGTGCCAGCAGCGCCTGGAACGCCGTCGAGGACGAGACCATCACCTCGCTCGAGCGGGTGACGACCATGCTGCATGAGCAGGCCTTGCGGGCGTTCGAGACGCATGAGGCACTGATGACGGCTGTTGACCAGCGCGTCGAAACCTTGACGCTGCCGCTCACCGGCAACCGGCAGGCGGAAAGCAATGCCTTCCTGTCCGCCTTGCGGCGCTCCGCCATCCCGGTCAGCGGACTGGCGATTGTGGACCTCGACAACCGCATCGGCGCGGCCAGTTTCCTTGGCCAGTCCGCACCGATGGAACTGCGCAACCCTGCCTTCATTGCAAACCTGCGCAAGCAGACCAGTCGCGTCATGGTGAGCCCGGTCATCGCCAACCTGACGACAGGTGCCCGGTCCTTCGCGATCATGCGCCGCCACGTGACATCGCAGGACGAGGAGCGCGGGCTGATCCTGTCGCTGTTCGATATTTCATTTTTCGAAGCTTTCTATCAGCCGCTGCGACGCGAACGCGGCGACATGATCGCCTTGGTGCGCGACGACGGCGAACCACTTGTCCTGACCCGGATCGAGCGTGAAAGCGGCGAACCAGCCTCGAACGAGGCAGCCGTTGTCCTGAAGTCAGCCAGGAACATCAACGCCACTTTACGGTTGCCAGGCGGCAAGGACCAATCCGACATGCTCTATATGGTGCGCCGTATTGCCGATTATCCCGTCTTTCTTGTTCAGGGGCGCAGCCTCGGCAATGTGCGGCAGCAATGGATGATCCGCATCGCGCCCTATCTGCTTTTGCTACTGACCAGCACGAGCTTCATGTTGCTGCTGATCTGGCGCATGGCGGGTGCGACACGGCGCGAGCAGGAGGCCTATGCAAGGCTCGCGGTCGAGGAAGCCAACCATTCCGCCAAGACGCAGTCGAACGTGCGCCTGAAGCGCATGATGGACACCAATGTCTTCGGCGTCGTCACCTTCAGCGACAAGGGCGTGATCGAGGCCAATGACGCCTTTCTCCTGATGGTCGGAAAGAACCGCGTGACCTTCAAGGCGCAGGGCTTCACGTGGCTCACGCGCACCGGCCACGATCTGGCGAGGGATGATTACATCAAGGCGCAATTGCTCCGCCGCGGCTCGTGCCCACCGTTCGAAACTGAAATCCAGATCGGCGACAAAAATCATGTGCCGGTTCTGATCGGTGCCACGCTCTATGAGCGTGACCCATTCACCTGGACATGTTTCGTGCTGGACCTGACCGAGCGGCGCGAACGCGAGGCGCAGCAGATCTTCATCATGCGCGAACTGAACCACCGCACCAAGAACCTGCTCACCGTCATTCGCTCGATCGCAGGACAGATTGCCCGCACCGGCGCAGGCTGGGACGATTTTCGCGACAGGTTCAACACAAGGCTGACCGCGCTTGCGGGCGCGCATGACCTGCTGGTGGACAGCAACTGGCGCGGCGCGGCGCTGGACCATCTGGTCCGCTCGCAATTTGCGCAGTTCCATGACCTTTCAACCGGCCAGATCTCCATTTCGGGCCAGGACATCAATCTCAGCCCGCGGGCCGCGCAGGCCATCGGCATGGGGCTTTACGAACTCCTGACCAACGCCGTGAAATATGGCGCGCTGTCCACGCCCAACGGCCGCATTGACGTGCGGTGGGACATTGTCATCGAGAACAGCGACGCCCTGTTCAAGATGCAATGGCGCGAGATCGGCGGGCCACCGGTGGCGGAACCGACGCATCGCGGCTTCGGTCATATCGTGATTGCAGAAATGACCTCGCGCTCGGTCCAGGGCGAGGTTCTCTATGCCTTCCCGCCGGAAGGTGTGGAGTGGCGACTGACCGCCCCTCTCGACGCCGTCGCGGAAGCCAGCGAAAGCCCGGCCACCAACGAGACGGACCGGATTCGCGCCGCCTGAGGATCAGAAGCGCGGAGGGCGAACGCCGCGGTCAAACGCAACAATTATGTTGTGTCCATGAAGAGCGGCCAGCCCGATCACGTCCTCGTGCGCAAGGGTGCTACAGTCACACCGGGTCACGGCGGACATCTGATCGTCACCTTGAACGGACAGCGCTCGGTCGTGCAGCAGCACAAAAGACATCGGCAAGGGGCTTTGGCAGGTCATCCCGAAGCAACCTGGAACCCAGGAACAAGAATGCGCTATGCCGTCAAACTCGCCCGCGACGAGAACGGAACCTGGCTGGTCACCGTTCCTGACATCCCCGAGGCCATCACTTTTGGCGAAGACCGGGAAGACGCCCTGGCTTGCGCCGTCGATGCCATCGAATCCGCGCTTGTCGGCTTGATCGAGGCCCGAAAACCGATCCCTGCGCCACGCGCCGAGGGCCCTGACGGCGTGACCCTCCCGGCCCTGTCCATTGCCAAGATCGGCCTGTACGAGGCCATGCGGGCCGATGGCGTGGGGAAAACCGCACTGGCGCGCAAACTCGGTGTCGCCCCGCCCCAAATCGACCGACTTCTGGATCTGCGGCATCATTCCCGCATGGACGCCGTCGAACGTGCGCTGGCGGCCATGCACAGGCTCCTGACCGTCTCGGTCAACGCCGCCTGATGTCGCATAAACCTTTGCGGCTTTCTCTGCGAACGGCCCGTGCAAGTGTCTACACGTTCCGCTAGAGGTTTTGTAACGTATTGAAAAAATTGGCTCCCCGAGCAGGGCTCGAACCTGCGACAATTCGATTAACAGTCGAATGCTCTACCAGCTGAGCTATCGGGGAACGCGTCGCCGTTGCGACGAAGCGGCGTATAGCAAGCCGCTTTCAGATTGCAAAGCAGAAATCGCAGTTTCGTCAGACTTTTCCTGTGCCAAAGCTTTTTCACGTCTGCGGTGCCTGTTGCGCCTTGCCCCGGCCCGCTTCGCTTGCTATGACCCGGCCGTCCGACGCTTCAGGCGCGGATACGAGGCCTCGTGGCGGAGTGGTTACGCAGAGGACTGCAAATCCTTGCACCCCGGTTCGATTCCGGGCGAGGCCTCCATTTTCGAACCATGCGCACGTTTGTTTTCGCCCTGCGTCCATTGCGGCGACAGAACCACGTGCACGCTCTCACGACCTTGACCGGGCCTGCCCGGACGCGTCATCAGATCCTGTCAAATCCACGACCTATCCTGAAACGTAGGTCGAGTGCCAAGCGAGGACCCTGACCTGACATGCCTTCCTCCCCCAAGCCTGCCCTCGTCTGGTTTCGTGACGACCTGCGCCTGTGCGACCAGCCTGCGCTCAGCGCGGCACTTCAGGGCGGCGGTCCGGTGCTGTGCCTCTATGTCTTCGATGAAGAAAGCGCCGGGGTCCGCCCACTGGGCGGCGCGTCACGCTGGTGGTTGCATCATTCTCTGAACGCTCTGTCGGAGTCGCTGGCCCGGATTGGCGGCCGTCTCGACATTCTCAAGGGTCCGGCCACTCCGCTCGTCGCTGATCTTGCCAAAGCCGCCAGCTGCGCGTCGGTCGGCTGGACCCGCCGCTATAGCGCCGCCGAAATCGCCGTCGACCGGCAGGTCAAGACAGATCTTGCCGACGCCGGCTGCTCTGTCCGCTCCTTCAATGGCCAGTTGCTGCACGAGCCGTGGGACGTGCAGACGAAGGCCGGCGAGTTTTTCAAGGTCTATTCCCCCTTCTGGCGCGCCGCCCAGGCACGCCCTGCCCCCGCAGGTCCTCTGCCGTCGCCCGCAAAGATCGTCGCTGCGACCTGGCCAGCCGGGGCACCGGCGCGGGTGACGCTGGACGCGCTCGATCTCCTGCCGACAAGGCCCGACTGGGCGGGCGGCCTGCGCGCCACCTGGCATCCGGGCGAGGCCGGTGCGCTGGAGCGTCTGTCGTCGTTCCTCGACACGCGCGCCCATCGCTACGCCAGCTTGCGCGACCGGCCCGATCAGCCAGGCACATCCGGCCTGTCGCCGCACCTGCGTTTTGGCGAAATCTCGCCCCGTCAGGTGTTTCACGCCACACGACATGCCGAAGCTGCCGGAACCGTGCCCGGACGCGATGCTGAGAAATTCATCGCCGAACTCGGCTGGCGGGAATTTGCCTATCACCTGCTCTTTCATGCGCCCGACCTGCGCCGGCAGAACTTCCAGAAAAAGTTCGACGCCTTCCCGTGGCGCACACCCGAGCCGCACGAACTCGACGCCTGGCGCCAGGGCCGCACCGGCTATCCGATTGTCGACGCCGGCATGCGCGAGCTTTGGACCACGGGCGTCATGCACAATCGCGTGAGGATGATCGCGGCGTCTTTTCTCGTGAAAGATCTGCTCGCGGACTGGCGTCTGGGCGAGGAATGGTTCTGGGACACCCTCTGCGATGCCGATCCGGCCAACAATCCGGCCAGCTGGCAATGGGTGGCGGGATCTGGAGCCGATGCGGCACCTTACTTCCGGGTGTTCAACCCCGTGTTGCAGGGAAAGAAGTTCGATCCGGAAGGAGCTTACGTACGTAAGTTTGTTCCAGAGCTTCAACGCCTGCCCGAGACATGGATCCACGAACCATGGGCTGCGCCGGAGGCCGTGCTCCGGAAGGCGGGCATCACGCTTGGACAAACCTATCCCGCGCCCATCCTGGACCACGCCCGCGCGCGTGACAGGGCGCTTGCGGCGCTCGCGACCACACGGACCGACATGGCCTGACCAGCCCAAGAGAAAGCAAGCGTCATGAAAATAGCCGTCATCGGCGCAGGCATCACCGGGAACGCGGCGGCGCTCGCGCTGTCTCAGGCGACGCACCGCAATGACGTGGTCATCTACGAGCGCGACAAGCGCGCGGGCGGTCATTCCGCCACCGTGGATATCGACTATGACGGAACGAGCATCGCCGTCGACACCGGCTTCATCGTCTACAACGAGAAGAATTACCCCAATCTTACCGCCATGTTCGACTTTCTCGGCGTCGCCACGCAGCTCTCCGACATGAGCTTTTCGGTCTCCGCCGATCGGGGTCGCTTCGAATGGTGCGGACGCGATGGCGGCGGCGTGCTCAACGCTTTGTTCGCGCAGCGCCGCAACATTGTCTCACCGTCCTTCCTGCATCTCCTTCTGGAGATCGGTCGGTTCCAGAAACAGGCCATTGCGGATGCGCGCGCGCGTACCGTCGGCGAGGGCTCGCTTGCCGACTATCTCGCACGCCACAGGTTTTCCACGCGGATGCGCGACGATTACCTCGTACCGATGGGTGCTGCCATCTGGTCAACCTCGCCGCGCGAAATGCTGGCCTTTCCCGCGACCAGCTTTATCGAATTCTTCGACAATCATTGCCTCCTGCAATGGGACCGCCCGCGCTGGCGGACCGTGAGCGGGGGCAGCCGCTCCTATGTGGCCAAACTGGCCGGGGTCTTTGGTGACCGTCTGCGTCTGGCTTGCGGAGTGACCCGCATCACGCGCGACGCCGACGGCGTCACCATTTTGGACGCGACCGGACATTCGGAACGCTTCGACCAGGTGGTGCTCGCCGCCCATGCGCCCGAATCCCTGGCTCTGCTCGGCGACGCCAGCGTGGCGGAGCGCGCGATACTCGGTGCCTGCCGCTACGCACCCAACGATGTCTGGCTGCATCGCGACCTGTCGCTGATGCCGAAACGCAAGGCAGCCTGGGCGTCTTGGAATTTCCTGCGCGAGGGCACCGCCGACGATCGCGCCTGCGCGGTCACCTATTGGATGAACAAGCTGCAGGGCATTGACGAATCCAAGCCCGTGTTCATCACGCTCAACCCTCCCTTCGAGCCAAAACCCGAACTCACCTTCGGCCGCTTCAGCTACGAGCACCCGCAATTCGACCGTCCGGCGCTGGCGGCCTGCCGCAACCTGCACACCATTCAGGGGCAACAGCGGACCTGGTACGCCGGGGCTTGGACCGGCCATGGCTTCCATGAAGACGGGCTGTCGTCGGGGCTTGCCGTCGCCGCGCAGCTCGGCAGCCCCGCGCCCTGGGCGCATGGGGAAGACAAGACTGCCTTCGGCGGTCTAGATTTTCTCAGGGGCACGACGCCGCCCGCGCGTGCGACCGGAGAATTTGTGCCGTGACGCATGCTGCCGATTTCAGGCCGCCCGATGCCGCCGCCTCGCTCTACAGCGGGCCGGTGATGCATGCGCGCATGAAGCCGGTACAGCATCGCTTCACCTACAGCGTCTATTCCCTGCTGATCGACATCGACCGGCTCGCCGAGGCGCATCGCCTCTCACCCGTTTTCTCGGTCTCGCGCTGGAACCTCCTCTCCTTCTCGCCCAGGGACCACGGGCCGCGCGACGGATCGAGCCTGCGCGGACATGTCGACCGGCTTCTGGCCACGTCGCGGGTCGACCTCACGGGCGGGCGCGTGCTGCTGTTCTGCTACCCGCGCGTACTTGGCTTTGTCTTCAATCCGCTGTCGATTTATTATTGCTACGATGCCCAGGCACAACTCGTGGCGCTGATCTACGAGGTGCGCAACACGTTCGGTGAGAGCCATTCCTATGTCGCGCCGATCCGCGCACAGGAAACAGGCGCATCCGGTGTGCGGCAGGATCGCGACAAACTGTTCTATGTCTCGCCCTTCCTCGACATGACAATGCGCTATCATTTCCGCCTGCGTCCGCCGGGCGACGACCTGAAGGTGCGCATTCTCGAAAGCGACGCCGAGGGCCCCATCCTGGCGGCGACCTTTTCCGGCATTCGCTCTGACATGACGACCGGCGCGCTGCTGAAGGCATTTGTTGCCATGCCGCTGCTGACGTTCAAGATCGTCGGTGCCATCCATTACGAGGCGTTGCGCCTGTGGCTGAAAGGCCTGCGCCTTGTGAAGCGCCCTGCCCCGCCAGACCCCGCCAGCTTTCGCGACGCCAATCCCGATGCGCTACCGCAAACGCGCGTATGACTTCAATGACGAGAGTGACAATGCCCGCCAAAACCGTGATCCGTGTGACGCCTGAAAATGTCGGAGAGCTCTCGAAGAGCTATCCTTTCACCGTCAGACAGGCGCTGAAATTCGGACTGATGCTGGAACGCGGCCGCCTCGATGTCGAGATGCCTAATGGTCCGACCTTACGCTTCCAGGGCTCCGAAGACGGTCCGGAGGGCGTGATGGTCATCCACTCCCTGGACTTTGCCAAAGATCTTGCGAGCGGCGGGGAAGTCGGCATTTCTGAGGCCTTCATCAAGGGCCATTGGGAAAGCCCGAACCTCACGCATTTTCTCGAGCTGTTCTGCGTCAACCAACCGGTGATCCAGAAGCTTCTCGAAGGCAGACCCATCGTGCGCCTCCTCCAGCGCCTGCGTCACTGGCTGAACCGCAATACGAAAGCAGGGTCGCGCCGCAACATCCACGCGCATTACGATCTCGGCAACCAGTTCTATTCAGCCTGGCTCGACACGACGATGACCTATTCATCGGCCTTGTTCACCGGCAAGGCGCGCGACCTCGCCGAAGCGCAAACTGCAAAATATGCTGCGCTGGCGCGCGAGATCGATCTGCGTCCCGAGCATCACGTGCTTGAAATCGGCTGCGGCTGGGGCGGCTTTGCCGAATATGCGGCGCGCGAGATCGGCGCCCGCGTCACTGGCCTGACGATCAGCAAGGAGCAGTTCGACTTCGCGACCGCGCGCATGCAGGCGGCGGGTCTGGCCGATCGGGTGACGATCAAGATGCTCGACTATCGTGATGAAAAAGGTGTCTTTGACCGTATCGCCTCCATCGAAATGTTCGAGGCCGTCGGCGAGGAATATTGGCCGACCTATTTCCGCCAGCTGCGCGACCGTCTGGTCCCTGGCGGCAAGGCGGGCCTGCAGGTGATCACGATCCAGGAAGCCCTGTTCAAGGGCTACAAGCGCGATATCGACTTCATCCGTCGCTACGTGTTTCCCGGCGGCATGCTGCCGACGCCCACCATCATGCGCGACATGGGTGCACAGCACGGGCTGTCCCTGTCTGGCGAGCATATTTTCGGCCTCGATTATGCGATCACGCTGGCCCAATGGCGCGACCGCTTCCGCCTGGCCTGGCCGCAGCTGACGCCGCTGGGCTTTGACGAACGCTTCCGTCGCCTCTGGGAATATTACCTGTCCTATTGCGAGGCCGGGTTCCGCTCCGGCACCATTGATGTTCGCCAGATGGTCTTTGCCAAGCCATGACAATGTCGCGCGGGACACTGGCCGCCTATGCCCTGCCCGCGCTGCCGCTCGCCATCCTGACGCTGCCGCTCTATGTGCTCGTGCCATCTTTTTATGCGCGCGAACTCATGCTGCCGATTGCGGCTGTGGGACAGGCACTTTTGCTTGTGCGCATCATCGACGCGCTGAGCGATCCGCTCGTGGGTGTGTTCGCCGACCGCTTTCGGCCCCGTTTCGGCCGCCGCCGTCTATGGTTCGCGCTCGCCAGCGTGCCGACGGCGCTCGCCGCCTGTCTCGTCTTCACGCCGCCTCAAGGTGCCGGGCTCGCCTATCTGACGATATGGGGCATGGTGCTGTCGGTCGCCTGGACGGCTGCGCTCGTGCCCTACACGGCGTGGGGCGCGGAATTGTCGGCCGATTATGCCGGGCGCGCCCGAGTGGCTGGCTGGCGCGAGACCTTTGCACTGGTTGGCACGCTGCTCGCCCTGTTTGCGCAGGTGCTCGTACCGCTGGCTGGTTTCCCGGGGGAACGTGCGGTGCTGGCCGCGCTCGGCATTTTCGTGCTCTTTGCCCTGCCGCTGGCGACCGCGCTCTGCGTCGCGCATGTGCCTGAACCGGTCGACCTGTCCACAAAACGGCTGGGCTTTCGCGAAGGTCTCACGCATATGCGCGCCAATGCACCGTTCCTGCGGCTGCTCGGTGCCTTCCTGCTCAATGGCTTCGCCAATGGCTTTCCCGCGACGCTGTTCATCTTCTATGTGAGCGAGAAGCTCGTGACCCCAGAGATGGCGGGCCCCCTGCTCGTGCTCTATTTCATCTGCGGCGTCGCTGGCGTTCCGCTTTGGCTGTGGCTCGCGCGACGTCTCACCAAGCATCGCGCCTGGAGCTGGGCGATGCTCGGTGCCTGCGCCTTTTTTGCTCCGGCCCCCTTCCTGGGCGAAGGCGATGTCGCGATCTTCGCGCTGGTGTGCATCGGCACAGGCTTTGCGCTGGGTGCCGATCTCATGCTGCCGCCGGCGATCCAGGCCGATGTCATCGATGTCGATACGGCCGCCTCGGGCGAGCAGCGCTCGGGGCTCTATTTCGCGACCTGGGGGCTGGCGACGAAACTGGCGCTGGCGCTGGCGGTCGGCGTCGCCTTTCCGCTGCTGGGATGGGCCGGCTTCGATCCGGGCGCGGGCCTGCGCAGCACCGGCCTTGCGACGCTGGGGTTCCTCTATGCGGGCCTGCCCATCGTGCTGAAACTGGCCGCCATTGCGATGATGTGGAA
>CAIWVR010000491.1 GCA_903916165.1 uncultured Hyphomicrobiales bacterium
CGTGGCCAGATGTCGGTGGCGCGGCCGCGCGGTCGCCCGTTGCAGCCTCCCGCACAATGTCGATCATGCTCTCGAATTGGCGACCCAGAGGGTTGGTCTTGCGCCAGGCAAGCCCGATGGTCCGCTGCGGACGCGGGTGCGCCAGCTGAGCCACAGAGACGCAGGCCATGCGCGTTTCAATTTCGATGGCCATTTGCGGGATCAGGGTGACGCCAAGCCCTGCGCCGACCAATTGCACGAGGGTGGACAAGGAGCTGCCTTCCATCAGGTCGCGCGGTGCCGCCGATGCCATTTTGCAATAGGAAAGTGCCTGGTCACGGAAACAATGGCCTTCCTCCAGCAAGAGCAACCGCATTTCCCGAAGGGCGTCCGGGAGCGGAACCGGTCGATCGGCATCGGCGAGGGGCCGCACAAGGACGAATTCCTCCGTGAACAGCGGATGCTCGACCAGTGAGGGCTCTGAAATCGGCAAGGCCACGATTGCGACATCCAGCCTGCCCTCGATCAGGTCACCAACGAGTTTCTGGGTGACGGCCTCACGCGGCCACAGATCGAGGTCCGGCAGCCGGACGGACAGGTTTCTGATGACTTGGGGCAAGATGTAGGGGGCGAGTGTCGGGATCACCCCCATCCGCAATCGCCCGATCAGCACGTCGCTCGTGCTGCGCGCCAGCAAGCCGAGTTCGTCGATTGCCCTCAGGAT
Organism: uncultured Hyphomicrobiales bacterium; assembly: GCA_903916165.1. Taxonomy (GTDB): domain Bacteria; phylum Pseudomonadota; class Alphaproteobacteria; order Rhizobiales; family Beijerinckiaceae; genus Terripilifer. Next base: position 704 of record CAIWVR010000491.1, read on the forward strand.
CTCGCGCACACGCGGGGCGAAAACTTCTCCAAGAGCAGTGAGCGTAATCTGGCGCACGCCCCGTTCGACGAGCGGGGCTCCGACATTTTCCTCAAGCTCCTTGATCTGGATCGACAGGGCAGGCTGCGAGACACCGCAAGCCGCGGCCGCGCGCCCGAAATGGCCGCGCTGGGCCAGTGCCTCGAAATATCTCAAATGGCGGATCGATATTTTTGTCATAATTAAATCATATCGGATCCATAAATAAACGGAACTTCAAATTATCGCTCTGATGTGCTACCGGTGCTCCCGAGTGGTGGGGCTGTTTCGGGGGCATCCTGATCGGGAGAGCTGACGGCTCCGCTGTCATTCTGAATTCTATAAGCCTGTCGAGAGGGTGACATGAACAAAATGGATCAAGCTGGGGCCGGCAAATGTCCGGTCATGCACGGTGGCAATTCAACCGTCGGCACGTCGGCCATGGCCTGGTGGCCGAATGCGCTGAACCTCGATATTCTCCACCAGCACGACACTAAATCCAACCCGCTGCAGGGTTTCAATTATCGCGAAGAGGTCAAGCATCTCGACTTTGCCGCGCTCAAGGCTGACCTTGCCGCTCTCATGACCGACAGTCAGGAATGGTGGCCGGCTGACTGGGGCCATTACGGCGGCCTGATGATCCGCATGGCCTGGCACTCGGCGGGCACCTATCGCATTTCCGACGGCCGCGGCGGCGGCGGCACCGGCAGCCATCGTTTCGCTCCGCTGAACAGCTGGCCGGACAATACAAATCTCGACAAGGCCCGCCGCCTGCTCTGGCCGATCAAGAAAAAATACGGCAACCGTCTCAGCTGGGCCGATCTGATGATCCTGGCCGGCAATGTCGCTTACGAAACGATGGGCCTGAAGACCTTCGGCTTTGCTTTCGGACGCCCGGACATCTGGCATCCCGAAAAGGACGTCAATTGGGGTGCGGAAACCGAATGGCTTGCGCCAAGCGACGAGCGCTATGCCAATGTCGACGACGCGTCGACGATGGACAGCCCGCTTGCCGCCGTGCAGATGGGCCTGATCTACGTCAATCCGGAAGGCGTCAACGGCCAGCCTGATCCGCTGAAGACGGCGGCCCACGTGCGCGAGACCTTCCTGCGCATGGCCATGAATGACGAAGAGACCGTGGCCCTGGCAGCCGGTGGCCACACCGTCGGCAAGACCCATGGTGGCGGCCGCGCCGAAAATCTCGGCCCGAGCCCCGAGGGTGCGGACCTGGCCGAACAGGGCCTCGGCTGGATGAACCACACGACCCGCAGCATTGGCCGCAACACGGTCACCTCGGGCATTGAAGGTGCGTGGACGACGCATCCGACCAAGTGGGACAATGGCTATTTCGACATGCTGCTCGGCCATGACTGGGAGCTGCGCAAGTCTCCCGCCGGTGCCTGGCAGTGGGAGCCGATCAACATCCGCGAGGAAGACAAGCCGGTCGACGTGGAGGATCCCTCGATCCGTCACAACCCGATCATGACCGATGCTGACATGGCCATGAAGATGGACCCGGAATATCGCAAGATTTCCGAGCGCTTCCATAAAGATCCGGCCTATTTCTCGGATGTCTTCGCGCGCGCCTGGTTCAAGCTGACGCATCGCGACATGGGCCCGAACACGCGCTACATCGGACCCGAAGCGCCCCGGGAAACATTGATCTGGCAGGACCCGGTCCCCGCCGGCAAGACGTCCTACGATGTGGCCGCCGTCAAGGCCCGGATCGCTGCCACCGGCCTGCCTGTGGCAGAACTGGTTGCAACGGCCTGGGACAGTGCCCGCACCTTCCGTCAGTCGGACTATCGCGGCGGTGCCAATGGCGCACGCATTCGCTTGGCTCCGCAGAAGACTTGGGAAGGCAATGAGCCCGCCCGTCTCGCCCGCGTGCTGGCTGCGCTGCAGCCCATCGCGACGGAAACGGGTGCCAGCCTCGCCGACGTGATCGTGCTTGCCGGTACTTATGGTGTCGAACAGGCTGCAAAGGCTGCCGGCTTTGGCATTGCAGTGCCCTTCACGCCCGGTCGCGGCGATGCCACCGAAGACCAGACCGATGCCGCGTCCTATGCGGTTCTCGAACCGGCGGCCGACGGTTATCGCAACTGGATCAAGTCGGATTGTGCGACCTCTCCCGAGGAGCTGCTGCTTGATCGCACGCAGCTCATGGGGCTCACGGCACCGGAAATGACGGCACTTGTTGGCGGACTGCGCGCCATCGGGGCCAATTACGGTGCGACCAAACACGGCGTGTTCACCGATCGCCCGGGCGCGCTGACGACCGACTTCTTCGTCACGCTGACGGACATGTCCTACAAGTGGGTTCCGAAGGGTCGCAATGTCTATGACATCGTCGACCGCTCGGGCGCGACCAGGTTCACCGCGACGCGCGTGGACCTGGTGTTCGGCTCCAATTCGATCCTGCGCTCCTATGTCGAAATCTACGCGCAGGACGACAACAAGGAGAAGTTCGTCACGGATTTCGTGGCGGCCTGGACCAAGGTCATGAACGCCGATCGCTACGATATCGCCTGATCGAAACGGCCTCTCCCCGCCGGAAACGGCTTGGGGAGAGGCCACTTCATGTCACGCGCCGCATAGCCGACTGTGTCGTGCCAGGGCGAACGTGAAATGCTTCAGCGCCACCCGCTGCTCATGTGCAGGCCTGGTGGGCGAAGACCGGACAAAAGGTTCAAGACCGCCCCTGCCGGGCCACATCTACACCTTGAACATCATCTTGTATGGTGCGGCTGTTTCTGGTGCCAGGCCCAGGCCGTGCGCACCATATCGTCGAGATCGGCGTGCTGCGGGCACCAGCCGAGCTTTTCGCGCACCTTGCGCGCATCGGCCACCAGGGCGGCAGGATCCCCCTCGCGCCGTGCGACTTCCTTCACCGGCACGGCCAGTCCGGTCGCGCGTTCGGCTGCGGCGATGACCTCGCGCACGGAAAAGCCGCGCTCATTGCCGAGATTGTAGACATCCGACGGCGCGCCGGCGCGCAA
>CAIWVR010000492.1 GCA_903916165.1 uncultured Hyphomicrobiales bacterium
ACGCCATTCTTGCCGGTGAAGGCATTGGCATTTCCGGAATTGACGACCAGCGCGCGCGCCTTGCCGCCCGCCAGCTTGGCCCGGCACCAGTCCACCGGTGCCGACGGGCACTTTGACCTGGTAAAGACGCCCGCGACCTGCGTGCCCTTGTCAAGCAGCGCCAGCATGACATCGGTGCGGCCCGTGTAGCGAATGCCCGCCGCCGCCGTCGAAAAGCGCACGCCCTCGACGGGCGGGCAATCGGGAGTGGATTTCGGCGCAAGAGGGGAGACGGGGACGGCTTTGGCCATTTTGGTCCTTGGGGTCGTGTGAGTCGGTCGCCGCCAGATTAAGCAAAGCTTCATGTCGAAAAAAACCTCGCGGGCGCGAACCAGCGAGATTTTCCGGGGAGATTGGCCTTTCGCGGCCTATTTCAGCGCAGAAGACGGCGGCGCGACCGGCGCATCCGGCGCTTTTTCAATCTTGGCAGCTTCGCGCAGCTTCACGATCTGGTCGGTCTGCGCCTTCTGGATCACATAGGATTTCACCTGGTCCTTGACCTGCTCGAAATCGGGGAAGGACTTGCTGCGCTTCTCCTCGAGCTTGATCACATGCCAGCCGAACTGACTCTTCACCGGATCGGAAATCTGCCCCTTGTCCAGCCTGAAGGCGGCGTCGGCAAATTCCGGCACCATCCGGTCCCGGGTGAACCAGCCAAGGTCGCCACCCTGCGAGCCCGGATCTTTCGAGATGGCATCGGCCACCTTGGCAAAATCCTCGCCGCCACGGACCCGCCTGAACGCGGCCCTGGCCTCGTCCTCGGTCGCCACGAGGATGTGACGGGCGCGAATCTCGGGCTCCGCCTTCTGCGAGCCGGACACCTCATTGTAGACCTTCCGCAATTCGGCGTCGGTGGTGGCGTCCCTGGCAATCATGCCGAACAGTCCTTCCATCAGCGCCTTGTCGCGCTGATAGGCCATCCGGCGAAGGAAATCGGCCCCGCCGTCCATCTTGTCAGCCTCGGCCTTGCGGGCCACGATCTTCAGGTCGATCAGATAGTCGAGCACATAGGCGTCGCGCTCCGGCCCCTGCACCTGCGCTGGCAGGCCCGGTCCGATATCGTCCATCGCGACCTTGAAATCCTCGTCGGTGATCTCGACGCCGTTCACTTTTGCCAGCACCTTGGCCTGAGCGCCCGCGGCGGTCAGCGAAAAGGCCAACAGAATTATACCTGCCTGCAACTTCATAGCGTTCTCCATGCCCAACCTGACATCACGACGGTGCTATCGTGTCCCGATCGGGGCCGGGCCCAAGATGGGCGCAACCGGACTCATTGCCAGAAAAGAGGCGGCTCCGAAGAACCGCCTCCACCCATTGAAGGGTACGATCTGCATCCCGAAGGCGCGATCACGTGCGCTTGGCACGAATCCATTATAGCCGTCCAGACACGCGGTGAAAACCGGGAATTGAACAGACCCCAGCTGACCCGAAGGGCGCGAACGTCTCGCTTTGAGGGCCTGTCGGGCTGTCATCGCAGCCGTTACAGCCTCGTCACATTGACAAGGCATAGGGGCGATCTTATCTCTCGCCCCAGTGTTTTCCGCCAATTTGCCTGATGAAGAGGCCGGCCTGCGAGGTCGGGATCAGGCGCTTTGGTTCCGACGGCCCGGCAAGGGTCAGGGTGCGTGCTCGCGCGCCCAACGGTGCGAAACCCGCCCGCCATCGGGCAGGCGTTTCGGTCCGTATCAGAAAGGTCCATGGATGTTCGGTGCTCTCGCGAAGAAGATTTTCGGCTCGGCCAATGACCGCCGTCTCAAGACCTACGCGCCGAAGGTTCAGGCCATCGCCGCGCTGGAGCCGGAGCTGCTGACGCTCACCGACAGTGAGCTGAGAGCCCGGACAGATGCGTTCCGCGCCGAAATCGCAGAGGGCAAAACACTGGACGACCTTCTCGTCCCGGCTTTCGCGACGGTGAGAGAGGCCGCCCGCCGCGTGCTCGGCCAGCGCCATTTCGACGCCCAGATGCTCGGCGGCATTGTGCTGCATGAAGGCTCCATCGCCGAAATGCGTACCGGCGAGGGCAAGACCCTTGTCGCCACGCTGGCCACCTATCTGAACGCACTCGCCGGCCATGGCGTCCATGTCGTCACCGTGAACGACTATCTCGCCCGCCGCGATGCCGAATGGATGGGCCGCGTCTACAATTTCCTCGGCCTCTCGGTCGGCATTATCGTCCACGGGCTGGATGATACCCAGCGCGCCGCCGCCTATGCCTGCGACATCACCTACGGCACCAACAACGAATTCGGCTTCGACTATCTGCGCGACAACATGAAATACGAGCTCGCGCAGATGGTGCAGCGCGGGCATTCCTTCGCAATCGTCGACGAAGTGGATTCGATCCTCGTCGACGAGGCGCGCACGCCGCTCATCATCTCCGGCCCGTCGGACGACAAGTCGGAACTCTATAATTCGATCAACAAGATCATTCCCTCGCTCGTCGTGGGCGATTTCGAGCTCGATGAAAAGCAGCGCACCGTGAACCTCACGGAAGCCGGCAATGAGCACATCGAGGACTTGCTGAGAGAGGCCGACCTTCTGGAGGAGGGCTCGCTCTATGATGCCGTCAATGTCACCATCGTGCATCACGTCCAGCAGGCGCTGAAGGCGCACAAACTGTTCCAGCGCGACAAGGACTATATTGTGCGCAACAATGAAGTCGTCATCATCGACGAATTCACCGGCCGCATGATGCCGGGCCGCCGCTATTCGGAAGGCCTGCATCAGGCGCTCGAGGCCAAGGAGCAGGTTCAGGTCCAGCCCGAGAATGTGACGCTGGCCTCGATCACGTTCCAGAACTATTTCCGCCTCTACAAGAAGCTCGCCGGCATGACCGGCACGGCCTCGACCGAGGCCGATGAATTCGCCGAGATCTACAATCTCGATGTTGCCGAAATCCCGACCAACCGCCCGGTGCAGCGTCTCGACGAAGACGACGAGGTCTATCGCACCGGCACCGAAAAGCTGAAGGCGATCACGCGCGAGATCGCAGCCGCCAACGAGAAGATGCAGCCGATGCTTGTCGGCACGACCTCTATTGAAAAATCCGAGCAGCTGGCCGAATTTCTGGTCTCGAAGGGATACAGGCAGATCGACTTCGCCAAGCCCACCGCGCTGCAGGATCTCTACATTTCCGCGCGCTCGGGCAAGCCGTCAAAGCTTTTCGCGGTGCTGAACGCGCGCTTCCATGAGCAGGAGGCCTATATTGTCGCGGAAGCCGGCGTGCCCGGTGCCATTACGGTGGCCACCAACATGGCTGGCCGCGGCACCGACATCCAGCTCGGCGGCAATGTCGACATGCGCGTGGCGCAGGAATGCGCCAATCTCGAAGGCGCTGCGCGTGATGCGAAAGAGGCCGAGATCCGTTCGGAAATCGCGCGTTTCAAGGATATGGCGCTGGCCGCCGGCGGGCTCTACATCATTGGCACCGAACGCCACGAGAGCCGTCGTATCGACAACCAGCTGCGCGGCCGCGGCGGTCGCCAGGGCGATCCGGGTCGTTCCAAATTCTTCCTGTCACTGCAGGACGACCTGATGCGCATTTTCGGATCCGACCGCATGGATTCGATGCTCGTGAAGCTCGGCCTCAAGGAAGACGAGGCCATCGTCCATCCCTGGATCAACAAGGCGCTCGAGAAGGCCCAGCAGAAGGTCGAGGCGCGCAATTTCGACACCCGCAAGAACATTCTGAAATATGACAACGTCATGAACGACCAGCGCAAGGTCGTGTTCGAGCAGCGCCGCGAGATGATGGCGCAGGACTCGCTTGACGAGACGGTTGGCAATATGCGCGCCAATGCGATCGACGAACTGGTCGGCCGCCACATGCCCAAGGATTCCTATCCGGAAACCTGGGCCATCGCTGATCTCGTCCAGGACATCCAGGAGCTGCTGAGCCTCGACCTTCCGATCGCCGACTGGGCGAAGGAAGAGGGCATTGGCTCTGAAGAAATGGCCGAGCGCCTCCATGCTGCCGCCGATGCGGCCTATGCCGCGCGCGTCGAGAAAAACTCGCCCGACGTGATGCGCTACATCGAGAAGCAGATCGTGCTCCAGGTGCTCGACCATTTCTGGCGCGAGCATCTCGTCATGCTCGACCATCTGCGTCAGGTCATCGGCTGGCGTGGCTATGCGCAGCGCGACCCGCTGAACGAATATAAGTCGGAAGCCTTCGAGCTGTTCAACACACTCATCAACCGGTGGCACGAGGTCACGACCCAGCAATTGATGCGCGTCGAAGTTGCCTTCGACCAGCAGACCGAACCCGAGGCCATGACGTTCGAGGACCAGGAAGCCATCGCCGCGATCAACGCCCAGATCGACGCGGGCGGGCTGTCACCTGCCGCCCTGGGCTTCGCGCCCGCGCAGCAGGACGTGCAAGGCGCCCGCGACCCGAACGCGCCCGCGACCTGGGGTCGCGTCGGCCGCAACGAGGATTGCCCCTGCGGCTCCGGAAAGAAGTTTAAACACTGTCACGGAACGCTGGTCTGAGTTTCGGACAACAATAGAAATGCACAAAAGAGCCCGGCCCGCGTGCCGGGCTTTTTCATTCTGGGCCGGCCAGCGGATTCGAGCATCTGGAGGAAGAAGCGACGTCTAGACTCAGGCTTTCGACGCATCTATCATAAGCGCTATTATAAGATTGTTTTTCCTGAGCGTCGTGATTTTCTGTTCACTGGACATTGCGAGACACCATGACTTTTCATCGGTCGCACTGGCGGACTCCGTACTGGACTTCTGCAACCATGGCTTGCTGCGGTGCCTTATTCACTGAGGCCGCAAGGTCACCTGAAATATCAATAAAAGCGCCGCCGCTGGTGCTCGGGATGGTGGCAAATTACGACGCTGGCGCGATTGCGCCGTTCCTGCTCTCGCTGCGCGAAACGGGCTATGCGGGCGACATCGCCCTGCTGACGTCAAACCTCGGTGCCGGGTCACGCGAACTGCTCGACAGTCTCGGCGTCGAGACTGTCAGCTTCGACCCCACCCGCTTTGCGCCCTACCACCTTCAGAATGCACGCTGGTTCGGCTACCTTGAATATCTCATGAAGCGTTTACGCACCGGGCGCCTTCCGCGTCAGGTCCTGTTCACCGATGTCCGCGATGTCGTCTTCCAGGACGACCCGTTCCGGGGCGGCGGCGACGGACTGGTCGTCTTTCAGGAAGACCAGAGTGCGCGACTGGGCCAGTACCCCGTCAACCGGCACTGGATGCGCACCTGCTTCGGAGACCATGTCGCGCGCGAACTGGGGGATTTCAATGTCAGCTGCTCGGGAACGGTGATGGGCGACGGGCTACATGCCCTGCAATACCTGATCGAAATGTGGAATGTGCTGGCGCTGCTGTCGGACACGGCCGCGGCGTCGATCGCCGATCAGGCCGCCCATAATTTCATCGTCCATCGCGGACTGGTCGACAACATCAGACAAAGCATCAACGGCGAACACGTCTACACCCTTCACCATGTTGGTGCGCAGGACATGATGATCGACGCCGATGGTGTGATTCGCGCACCGGGCAAACCAGCTTGCCCGATCATCCACCAATACGACCGCCACCCGGCGCTCGCCGCGGCCGTTCGGTCCAAATATGCGCACTGGGACGGTGCGCACACCGCTCACCCGCCCTTGATGTCATTGTCGCGCACGACCTTGCCCCAATAGACCACTTCCTTCGCGAAAAACGCGCCAAACTCCTTCGGTCCCGCCATCACCAGCGTCATCTGCTGGGTTTCGCGCAGTCGCTGGTTGACGAGCGGCAGGTTAAGCACATCGCGCAACGCCTCGTAGCTTTGCGTGACGATCGGTTCAGGCGTTCCCTTGGGCGCAAAAATACCCCACCAGGCCTCGGCGAGAAAATCCGGAAAACCACTTTCGGTCGTCGTCGGCGCGTCGGAGAGCGCTTTCAGTCGCTCGGGCCCCATCTGCATGACG
>CAIWVR010000493.1 GCA_903916165.1 uncultured Hyphomicrobiales bacterium
CCGAGCGCCATGATGGCGTCGTCGAGTGCTGCGCCCTGCAGCGAGAAGTCGAGCAGCACCTCGCCGCCCTCGCCCTTTTCCGCGACAACGGCGTGCAACTGCCCGAGCAGGCAGGTCGCGCTATCTGAGGCTTCGCCGAAGGCAATACGCTCGCCGATGTTCAGCTTTTTCGCGGGACGCACGAAGGCATGCCATTGGTGCCCGCTTTCACGCTTGTGCAGCATGCACTGGATGCGCGCGACCGCTTCGCCGCGCCGGCGCACGCCATCGAGCCGCGCCGGAATGACCCGCGTGTCGTTGACGACGAGGATGTCGCCGGGCTGCAGGATGTCGGGAAGGTCGCGAACCACGCGATCGACGAAAGGGGCGTCGCCCGGCGGCACGTGCAAGAGGCGCGCGGAATCGCGTGGCTCCGCAGGACGCAGGGCGATGCGCGCGTCAGGCAAATCGAAATCGAAGAGGTCGACTTTCATGCCTGCCCCCGCACCGTCGCATCACACAAAACGCGTCTCCATATCGGCCACCAGCTTCACGATCATCCCGCCAAGGTCGCCGGACGTCAGCAGCAGCACGACGTCGCCCGGCGCAACCTTCTCCACAATGCTCGCAATATTGTCCGTCTGGTCATGACCCAGCCGCACAACCTCGCAGCCGGTTGCCGCGACACGCATGGCGATCTCGTCGTAGCTCACCTGGTCATGCGTGCCCGCGCCATGATCGGGCGGCGCGGACATGAAGATGCGCTGCGCGCCCCTGAACACGTCGTCGTACCAGTGGATCGACGCGCGGTTGCGCCACGAGAAGGTATGCGGCTCGAAGACGATATGCAGACGGCGGCCCGGGAAGTGAAGCGCGATCGCGTCGATGGCGGCGCGCGCCTTTTCGCGCGAGGAGCCAAAACCCTCGTAGACCGGCACCGATGAATGTTCCGTCAGCCTGTCCATGCGGCGCACGACGCCTTCAAAACTTGCGAAGGCCTTGCGCAGATCGTCTGGCGTGACGAGGTGCAATTCGAGCAGCAGGGCGGCGGCGCCCGCCATGTTCTGCATATTATGGGCGCCAAGCAGCGTCGTCTCGAAACGCCCGAGATTTTCGCCGCGCGCGATGAGCGTGAAATGGCTCGTCTCGCCATAGACAATGTCGGCCAGATGATAATCTGCACATGCATCGAGCAAAGCATAAGTCGTCACCTTGCAACGCGCATGGGCGGCGACGGCCATCGCATGCGGTTCGTCGAGGCAGGCGACCAGCAGTCCGTCCTCGGGCATGCGCACGACCAGTTCGACGAACGGCTTTTCATAAGCGGCCTGCGTTGGAAATATATTCACATGATCATGCACGGCGGCCGTCAGCAGCACATTGCGCGCATCGTAATGGAGAAATTTGGCGCGCGGGTCGGTGTTGCTGGAAGGATATTCATCGCCCTCGATGACAAATTCCGGCGCGGTGCCGAGCGTCGAATTGCGTCCGAGGTTTTTCGGCACGGCGCCGACGAAATACCCCGGATCGCGCCCCGCCACGCTCAGCGCCCAGGCGAGCAGGCTCGCGCTCGTCGATTTGCCGTAGGAACCTACGACAATCAGCGATTTGCGCGCACGCGCAATGCCGGCCAGGACATCGGGATAGGAGGTGATCGGCTTGCCGGACGCGTAAGCCGCGGCGACCTCGACATTTTCCATCGTCAGCTTGGCATGTTTGCCGATGACGATGAGGTCCGCATTGGCGGGAATGTTGGCGGCAGCATGCGGCGTCTGCACGCGCACGCCATGGGCAGGCAGGAGCACGCTGGCTGGAGGATAAAAACCCTCGTCGGAGCCGGTGACCTCCCAGCCCTGCATGCGCATCAGCAGGGCGGTCGCGCTCATGCCGATGCCGGCGATGCCGATGAAATGCACGTGCTGGGGCATGACGTTCTCCGCCGCGAATCTGGTCGGGAGATTAGCCGTTTCAGGTCCGCGGCGTCTCGGTTTCGTCATTGCAAGGAGCACAGCGACGAAGCAATCCATCTGACAGCTGCCAGAGATGGATTGCTTCGCTGCGCTCGCAATGACGAGGTATCAGGAAAGCTTGGCCGAGATGATCTTGTCGGGGTTCTGGACGGGCTCGCCGCGCTTCAGCTTGTCGACATTTTCCATGCCCGAGATCACGTCGCCCCAGGCGGTGTACTGCTTGTCGAGGAAGCGGGCATTGTCGAAGCAGATGAAGAATTGCGAATTGGCGCTGTCGGGGCTTGCCGTACGCGCCATCGACACCGTGCCGCGCACGTGCGGGGCGGTGTTGAACTCCTGCTTCAGGTTCGGGTAGCTCGAGCCGCCGGTGCCGGTGCCATGCGGGCAGCCGGTCTGGGCCATAAAGCCATCGATGACGCGGTGGAACACGACGCCGTCATAAAAACCTTCGCCGACCAGCTTCTGGATGTGGGCGACATGGTTCGGCGCGAGGTCCGGACGCATCTTGATGACGACGGGGCCCTGCGTGGTTTCGAGGGTAAGGGTGGTGCCTTCGGACATGTGGGCCTCCTTGGTGGGCTCTTCCGGAATGGGAGGCCTGCAATAGCCCATGGAGGGGAGGCCGTAAACTCCGGGGTCGAAATGGTATCCGCCCGCGTTACC
>CAIWVR010000494.1 GCA_903916165.1 uncultured Hyphomicrobiales bacterium
CATGGTACTATGTTTGCCGTCAAGGTGTTAAGCCGCCAAGCAGAAACGGTTTGCATGCCTTCGGCCTGCACCAACGCAGATTCGGCCTCAATCGCTTCGCGTTCGGAATCGAGCAAAGCCAGTATCGGCTTTGCTCCGACCTTGGCCTCAAGTCTGATGCCGCGCAGCGCCTCTGTGGCGGCGTCACTGCGCAAACGCGAAGCATTGACCATGCGGTGCGCCGTTATCAGGCCCTGCCAAGCATCGATAACCATACCCTCAAGTGCCTGATCGACCTGACGCAGCCGTGCTTTACTGGCATCAAGGTCGGCTTCTGCGGCACTTATCTGAGATGAAACGCGTCCACCCGCCCAAATTGTCCAACGCCCTCTAACGCCCAAGGTAATCGAATCTGCTTTGTAACCAGGGAAGAACTGATCGCGCACTTGCGCGGCTTCCGCAAAGGCAGCGACGGTGGGCAAATAGTCAGCGTTGGCTCGACGAACCCCTGCACGTGCGACATCCACACCCGCCGTCGCTTGCTTCAAGGTCGGATTGGATGCGCGTGTTCCATCAAGTGCTTCGTCGAGTGTTGCAGGTGTCTGTGGTAATTCTGGCAGAGGAGCTAGGCTTCCGGCGGGCTTTCCCGTCAAACGTTGGTAGGCTGCTTCTGCTGAGGCTCGCCGTCCCTGAGCCTGGGCAAAACCAGCGTCGGCTTCGGCCTTTCTCGCGCGGGCTTGGGCGAGATCCGAGTTGGTAAGCTCGCCCGCGCGGAACCTCAATTGCGCTTGTCGTTCAGTTTCCACTAAGGCGCTAACGAGTTGGCAATACCGCTCTTCAAGCTTTCTCGATGTCAGAACCTCAGTGTAGGTGCTGACGGCGAGTAGGGTTGTTTGCAGGCGCATCTGCGCTCCGCCCAAGCGCGCCATTTCCGCACCCCCACGGGCCTGATCGATTGCTGAAGAAATCCGACCGCCTGTGTAGAGCGGCATCTCGGCTGTGGCTTGCACAGCGAATGGCGAAACATTATCCGCAGCGATTGCGAAGAAACCACCATTATCGATACGCCCGGCACCGTAGGAGCCGTCCACGCGCAAGGTCGGGTTACTTTCAGCATTTGCACGGTTGAGCCTTGCCTTGGCTGCAAGTTCACCGGCATTTGTTTCTGCGATCGCCGGGGCGTTTGCGAGAGCATCGGCTATCGCGGCAGCGAGATCCTGACCCGACGCCGCGGACGCGGTGAGCAAGCAGGTTACGGCTGCCAATGGCAAGATCAGACGGCGCATATTAGTTCCGATTCAATGAAAAGCAGTGCCGGGCCTAACACCTAGCTTTTTGAAGAGCATTGCTGCTGGACAAAAACCGGTAAAGCTGGACTGCAACAGGTTCGCTCCAGCGAACGCAGCCAGCCAGATAAATCCAGGATGAACCCAGTGCGCGAGCATCAAGCTGGCGAGGATCACCACTCCGGCGAAACGAAAAACTGCAGCATCTAATGTCATGGTCATTTTCCTTATTTGAAACGTAATTTGCGGATGCCGAGCGCGTGCATCGCCAGCTTTTCGTAAAAAGGCTCACTGGTCCCACGTCGCACCTTGTGGAGGAAGTATTTCTCAAACCCAATCTTCGCGAGATGCACCCACTTGCCGCTTGACGACCAGTTGACATTACGTGGCGGGATTTGAGGCTGAGCCACAAATGCCACACCGCCGTCGCCGAAGTCGGCAAGACAAACCGCGTTCCATGTCGCTTCTTCCATGGGGTCTTGGCCGCCAAGCTCCAGCTTGAGGTTGGCGGCGATTGCGGCGACCATAGATTCGATCATGAACCCGGTCTTGGGTACGCCAACAGGAACTGGCGTCGGGCCAATTGGCGGGATAGCAACGCAAACCCCTAGCGAATAGACATTCTTAAAGGTCGGATTGCGCTGGTGCTTGTCGGCTAAGATAAATCCGCGTGGATTGGTCAGGCCATCGATCCCGTGGACAGCAGTAACGCCCCGGAATGCGGGAAGGATCATCGAGTAGCCAAATGGTAGATCGTGCTCGGACTTAACCGAACCATCATCAGCCACTTCCTCGACATGCATGGTGCCCTCTTCAACCTTGGTGATGCGTGCGTTGGTGATCCATTTGATATGGCGATTGCGTAGCTCGCTTTCGAGCAGAGACTTGGTATCGCCTACCCCATCAAGGCCCAGATGGCCGATATAGGGTTCAGGGCTAATATAAGTCATTGGTACGCGGTCGCGGATCTTGCGGCGACGGAGTTCGGTATCAAGGATCAGCGCGAATTCATAGGCAGGGCCATAACATGATGCCCCCTGAGCGGCACCGACAACGATGGCTTTAGGATTTTCGCAAAACCGATCAAAGGCATCTGCTGCATCAGCAGCGTGATCCGTTCGGCATACGGACTGGGTGAATCCAGCGGGGCCAAGCCCCTCCACCTCGTCGAAGGCAAGCTCGGGGCCGGTTGCGATTACAAGATAGTCGTATGCGACCGACGTGCCGTCGTTCAGTTCAACTCGGTTTTCCTTGGGATGAACGCGTTTGGCACCCACGGCGTTAAAACCGATCCCCTTCTTCTTCATAATTGGCGGTAAGTGAACCTTAATCGCATCAGGTTCACGCCAGCGAACGGCGACCCACGGATTGCTGGGTATGAACCAATAGTCTTCTTGGTCGTTGATAACCGTGACATCCGCCCTGCCTTTTACGGCTTCGCGGATTTCGTAGGCAGCGATCGTTCCGCCAAGACCCGCACCAAGGATAACGATTTGGGGCAAAGGCATTTTTATTCTCCCATTTTCCGACCAACGCCTTCGCGATTGATTGAATCAGTTGAAACGAGCGCCAATGTGTTATATGGCTATTGACTTATATAATCATGGTACAATATGCAAGCGGAAAGTTTGCGCAATGCGACTTGAATTGCGGTCACTCAATGAAAGGACGACCAAATGGTTTTTGGGTTGGATAAGGCAAAACACCCCGAACTCACGGCGCTGGAACTCGAAGCAATGCTGCGTGGAGACCAGGCGCTTGTCATTGATGTGCGCGAAGTCGACGAATTTGAAAGTGGGCATATTCCGGGTGCGATAAATATGCCGCTATCGACGCTCCAGCCTTCCAAACTCCCTTACCAAGTTGGCAAGAAACTGGTTCTCACTTGCCTTGGCGGTAAACGCTCATCCATGGCGCTTGATAAATGCAACGTGGCTGAGGCCGCGGTCGACACCCATCTCACAGGCGGTTTTAAAGCTTGGCAATCGGCCGGCTTGCCGGTCGAACGGTCATAGAATTTTGTAGGGGTCATAACGATGCGCAGATATTTCTTGGCCTTCACCGCCATAGGCCTGGCCGCACTCAGCTTGCCGCTAACCGGTTGCAGCCGTGGCGGCCGTGGCAGCGAGACTGCGCAGCTCGTTCAGGTTCCCGAAGGACCTCGCTTGGTGTTGGCACCGAGTGACGTGGTTAATTGGCAAGATGTTAGTGCCGAGATTACAACGACGAACCAAGCTCATGTGATTGCCCGAATAGCTGGCATCTTGACCGTGATCACCGTCAAAGAGGGTAACATGGTCAACAAGGGACAACCCATTGGGCGCATTGTAGACGATCAGCTTAGCTATCAGGCTCAAGCCGCTAGCGCTCAAGCCGCTCAGGCGCAGGCAGAACTGGACCGGGTTCGTTTTCTCTACAAAAATGGCGTTTACGCTAAGGCAAAGCTTGAGCAGGCTGAAGCCATGGCGGCCACCTCACGCGCTCAAACCTCTGCAGTTCGAGCAGTGGCAAGTCAGGGTAGGGTCGTTGCTCCAGCCGGCGGCCGCGTTCTTCGCACCGATGTGCCTGCAGGGTCTCCTGTAGCGCCCGGGATGACCATTGCGACCATCACGGCTGGCCCAACCATCGTCCGGCTCGAAGCGCCGGAATCGCTCGCCGATAGGGTCCACGTCGGATCTCATGTTACCGCACGTGACATTGGCGATGGTACCGGAGTGGGTACAGTCATCAAAATCTACCCGTCAGTGATTGCCGGACAGGTGCTGATGGACGTAACCATGCCGGACATCGATAACCGCCTGATAGGTCGCCGCGTTGCGGCAAAAGTTGACACGGGTACGCGTAAGGCACTTTTGGTGCCGACGGGTTATATCACCAATCGTTATGGCATGGATTACGTTACGATTCTTGAGAAGGATGGTTCT
The DNA here is from genome assembly GCA_903916165.1 of uncultured Hyphomicrobiales bacterium. Lineage (GTDB taxonomy): Bacteria > Pseudomonadota > Alphaproteobacteria > Rhizobiales > Beijerinckiaceae > Terripilifer. Next base: position 4,190 of record CAIWVR010000494.1, read on the forward strand.
ACTGCGCAGGTTCCAGTCCAAACGACGGCTGCAGCTGAATCGGGCAAGCTAGAGATACTCTCCGGGGCTGCCTCGGGCGATACGCTGATCGCTACCACCAGCGGTCAACTTAACGGGGCTCAGCGCCGATGAACCTCGGCATCTCGGGCAAACTGACCCGCGCGACGATCCAGTCGCCACTTACCCCCCTCTTCCTGTTAGCCGCTATCCTTGTCGGACTGCTGGCAACCATTACGATCCCGCGCGAAGAAGAGCCGCAAATCAAAGTGCCCATGGTGGACATCATGGTCCAGGCACCGGGCCTTTCGGCGCACGATGCGGTTGAGTTGGTTGGTAAGCCGCTTGAGACCATTGTAAAGAGTGTTAATGGCGTAGAGCATGTTTACACCCAAGCTCAAGATAGTGGCACCTTAGTCACGGCCCGCTTCCTCGTAGGATCGAACCCAGAAGACGCGGCTATTCGCATCAGCGAGAAAATCGAAGCCAACAAGGACCGAATTCCCGTCGGAATACCTGCGCCGCAGGTTACCGTGCGCGGTATTAACGACGTGCCAATCGTTGTCTTGACCCTAACCCCAAAACCGGGCGCGGCAGGCACTTGGAATGATCAGGCGCTTGCAGAACTGGCGGGCAAACTCAGGACCGAGATCACCAAAGTCGATGACGTTGGGCTCACCTTTATTACAGGCGGGCAGCACATGGCGCTCCGCGTGGTGCCAGATCCTGCAAAACTAGCGCTATACCGCGTGCCGCTCGGCAATCTGATTGAGGCTGTAAGCCAAGCCAATCGGGTTTTCCCCGCGGGAACTGTGCGTGAAAACGGCGTGGCTGCAATGGTCATTGCCGGGCAGTCGCTTCGCGACGCTCAAGATCTTTCCCGCCTGACCGTTCGCTCCGCCAGTGGGGCCCCGGTTTTGCTGTCCGACGTCGCAAAAGTCGAACAGGCTGCGACCCAGACTCAGGCCCATGCTTGGCGCTGGGCGAGGGATGACCATTCGAAATGGAACATGGCTCCTGCTGTTAGCCTTGCGATAGCCAAACGCGCTGGTGCAAACGCTGTCACGGTTTCACAAGATGTTGTCGCGCGCGTGAACACCCTCAAAGGCACACTGATCCCTGCAGGCGTCGAGGTATCGGTCACGCGCAACTACGGTGAAAGTGCCAACGAAAAAGCCAATGAGCTCATTTTCCATCTCGCGCTCGCCACCGTTTCAATCGTCGTGCTTATCGGCTTTACCATTGGCTGGCGCGAGGCGGGCGTCACCGCAATCGTTATCCCAACAACCATCATGCTTACCATGTTCGCTTCGAATATCATGGGCTTCACGATCAATCGGGTCAGCCTGTTCGCGCTGATCTTTTCGATCGGTATCCTCGTTGATGACGCCATTGTCATGATCGAGAATATCGCCCGCCACTGGGCGATGAACGATGGACGCAGTCGAATTGATGGCGCTGTCGATGCGGTCGCCGAGGTTGGCAACCCGACCATTATCGCAACACTCACTGTGGTCGCCGCACTGCTTCCGATGCTGTTCGTTTCAGGCCTTATGGGCCCTTACATGGCCCCGATCCCGATCAACGCAAGTGCTGCGATGATCTTCAGCTTCTTCGTCGCCGTGATCATAGCGCCGTGGTTGATGGTTCGTTTTGCGCGCAAAACCTTGGCCCAAGGACATGAACAGCACGGCGGCAAATTGGGGGGTTTATATAAACGCTATGCCAGCAAGATTATCGCTACGCGGCAGAGCGCAAAACGCTTCTTGACCATAGTCGGCGTGGCGACGCTGGTGTCCTGTTCGATGTTCTACTTCAAGGCGGTAACGGTGAAGCTGCTGCCATTCGACAACAAGAGTGAAGTTCAACTTGTTGCCGACCTACCTGAGGGTACCAGTCTAGAAACAACATCGCGCGTCCTTGAACAGGCTTCTGCCGTTGCCAGGCGCGTGCCTGAGGTCACCTCAATGGAGGCCTATGCGGGAACCTCTGCCCCATTTAACTTCAACGGACTGGTGCGGCACTATTTTCTACGTGCTTCACCTGAGATGGGTGATCTTATGATCACATTGCTCCCCAAAAGTGAGCGTTCTCGAACCAGTCATGATGTCGCGGTAGACCTTCGTGAAAAACTAAAGGCGATCACCCTGCCTGTAGGTGGCTCGTTGAAGGTCGTTGAAACCCCGCCGGGCCCACCCGTGCTGGCAACGCTGCTGGCTGAGATATATGGACCTGATGAGGCTACACGCCAGAAAACAGCGGCTCAGGTTGAGAGCATATTCAAGTCGGTGCCCTACATCGTGGATGTTGACAACAGCTTTGGGCAGCCCCGTCCGATACTCAAACTGACGCCAGATCGGGCGAAGCTTGACCATTATGGCCTGTCCGAGCGGCAGCTTTTCGATAGCGTCGGCGCACTTATGGGTACGCAGGTCGTCGGTTATGCCCCGCGAGGAACGGACCGCAATCCGCTGCCAATAGAGCTTGCACTCGATCAGTCGCAACGCAGTTGGTCTGCCTCCTTGGCGGCTACCCCCGTTGCGGCAACCTCCACCGGGCAACTGATACCATTGGGCGAATTGGTTACGGCCCACATGGAACCCGGCGGACAGACAATCTTCCGGCGCGACGGTCGCGGGGTCGCGATGGTGAGCGCCGAGCTCGCTGGGCGCTACGAAGCGCCGATATACGGAATGCTTGCGGTTGACGACGCCATCAACAGGTTCGACTGGAAGGCGCATGGGCTTGAAAAGCCTATCATCAACCTCCATGGCCAACCCAAAGACGAGAGCAAGACATCGGTACTTTGGGATGGTGAATGGGAGATCACCTGGGTCACGTTCCGAGATATGGGCGGCGCGTTTATGGTCGCGCTCCTTGGGATCTATGTCCTCGTCGTCGGCCAGTTCCGTAGCTTCACCATTCCGCTGGTAATTCTAACACCAATACCGCTAACGCTGATCGGCATCGTTTTTGGCCATATGGTGTTTCGTGCACCTTTTACGGCGACATCAATGATCGGCTTCATTGCGCTGGCGGGAATTATTGTCCGAAACTCGATCCTTTTGGTCGATTTTATCCGTCATTCTCGTTCGCCAGATAAGAGCCTGCGCGACACGCTCCTAGAAGCTGGCATGATCCGCTTTAAGCCCATCGTCCTGACTGCGGCAGCCGCCATGATCGGAGCGACGGTGATCCTAACGGACCCGATTTTCCAAGGCCTTGCAATTTCGTTGCTATTTGGGCTTGCCTCCTCAACCCTGCTGACTGTGTTAGTTATTCCAGCCATCTACATCGTCTTGCGTGACGATGGTCGTCCATTTGCGGAACCACATCTATGAAGCCAACCAATCTGTCCGATCTCAAATCCAATGCAGCGATGATGGCAGGGCGTCTGAAGCTAATGAGTCACCCTGTAAGGTTGATGATGCTTTGTCGGATGGATGAAGGCGAAGTGACGGTTAAAGAACTGGTGGAACAAAGCGGTCTTTCCCAACCATCCGTCTCTCAACATTTGGCGATGTTGCGCGATGAAGGCGTCGTCAACATCCGTGGCGAGGCCCAAACGCGCTACTACAGTCTCAAGGACCCCATCGTACGAGGGGTGATTGAGACACTTTGTGAATTGTGCGGCGAGAGCTGAGTGTAAGTCCCGCCTGCCACATGATGGGGGGTGAAATGGCCTCACCGCTATGGATCCCCTACCCGTCTACCTCAAATACGGCTGGCTCCTATTTGGTCAGCAAGCTCGCTTCAAATGGGATTTTAAAGACGTGTTGATGCGGTGGCACCATCACTAATGAGAAGGGTACTCACTAATGTTCGAGCAGTTCGATCCAATCGTTCTTGCCAGATTTCAGTTCGCCTTTACGGTGAGTTTCCACTTCATTTTTCCGGCCTTCTCCATCGGACTTGCTAGCTATTTAGCGGTCCTAGAAGGTCTATGGTTGAAGACGGGTTCAATCATCTATTTGGACCTCTTCAAGTACTGGCGGAAGATCTTCGCCGTCGCCTTCGCCATGGGCGTGGTGTCAGGCATTGTCATGTCCTATCAATTCGGCACCAACTGGTCGGTTTTTTCCGATAAGGTCGGACCCGTGATCGGTCCGTTAATGGCTTATGAGGTTCTGACGGCATTCTTCCTGGAAGCGGGATTTCTTGGGGTTATGCTGTTTGGCATGGAGAAGGTAGGCCCTCGCCTACATTTCATTTCCACCTGCCTAGTGGCTCTCGGCACCTTCATCTCAGCCTTCTGGATCCTATCGGCCAACAGTTGGATGCAGACGCCGACGGGTTATGAGATCGGCGCTAACGGTCAGTTCCTCCCCGGGCCCAGTTGGCTGGCAATCATCTTCAATCCCAGCTTTCCCTATCGTCTCGTCCATACGGTGACGGCGGCCTATCTCACCACGGCCCTGACTGTCGGCGCGGTGGGAGCCTGGCATCTCCTAAAGGACAAGACCAACCCTCACGCGCGCAAGATGTTCTCCATGGCCATGTGGATGGCGGCGATTGTCGCACCGCTGCAGATCCTAGTCGGAGACGCTCATGGTCTCAACACGCTTGAGCATCAACCGGCAAAGGTCATGGCCATGGAGGGTCACTATCAAAGCCATCCTGACGGCGCACCTTTGATCCTGTTCGGAATTCCCAATCCTGAGCAGAATCGCATGGACCATGTCATAGAGATCCCCAAGGCCTCATCCTTGATCCTGAAGCACGATCCAAACGCCGCCCTGGCCGGACTGGACACAATTGCCAAGGACAAGCAGCCGCCGGTAGCCATCCTGTTCTGGTCGTTTCGGGTCATGGTTGGGCTGGGTATGGCTATGTTGGGACTAGGTCTGATCAGCCTCGTCGCGCGGTTTAAGAAACGTCTCTACGACTGGTCCTTGCTGCACAGGTTAGCCGTGATGATGGGACCAAGCGGTTTCGTTGCGGTGATAGCTGGCTGGGTCACCACGGAGGTGGGGCGTCAGCCCTATACGGTCTATGGCCTGCTCACCACAGCCCAAAGCGTTTCACCCTTAGCCGCACCTGCCGTGGGTGCGTCACTGCTGGCCTTTATCATCGTTTATTGCTCGGTCTTCTCAGCGGGCCTTTGGTATCTTTTCAAGCTAATGGGCCAAGCCCCCACAGGCGGCGAAGATGCTGGCGAGCCTGGGCCCATCCGCAGCGCGGGAACCACCCCGGCCATGGGCATCAAGCCCACAACCCAGCCTGCGGAGTAGACCATGTTAGCGTCATTGGATCTCACCGTCGTTTGGGCCGTGATTATTGCTTTCGCCGTTTTTGCCTATGTCGTTCTTGACGGCTTTGACCTCGGCATCGGTATTTTATTTCCGGCTTTCGCAGTCGGGAAAGAGCGCGATCAAGCGATGAATGCTATTGCGCCCGTTTGGGACGGCAACGAGACTTGGCTGGTGCTTGGGGGCGGCGGGTTGTTTGCCGCCTTCCCTCTTGCGTACGCCATTATCATGCCAGCGCTCTATCCACCCATCATTGCCATGCTGCTCGGTCTGGTCTTTCGCGGTGTTGCCTTTGAATTTCGTTGGCGCGACCCCGCGCACCGGGCCTTCTGGGACCTTGCCTTCACGGGCGGATCAACGATAGCGGCCTTCGCTCAAGGCCTGACGCTGGGCGCGCTCCTTCAAGGTATTACAGTTGCAGGCCGGGCATATGCCGGGGGCTGGTTGGACTGGCTCAGTCCCTTCAGCCTGATGACAGGGGTAAGCGTTGTGGTGGGCTATGGCTTGCTGGGAAGCACTTGGTTGATTTGGAAATTGGAGGGTTCGGCACAGGCACGAGCCCGCATTTGGGCTTGGCGACTGTTCCCATCCACCTTAGCCGCAATTGTTGCAGTCAGTATCGGAACGCTGTTTTTACGACCGGACTATGTGAGCAAGTGGCTGGACATGCCTGGTGTTCTCATGACGGCGCAAGTTCCCGTCATTACCGGCATCATTGCCTTCGCTTTCTATCGCGCCATGCGAAAGCAACGGGAGGTCTCACCCTTCTTGTTGGCACTGGGACTATTTTTATTAAGCTTCATCGGTCTCGGCATCAGTATGTTCCCATACGTCGTTCCTGGCGCAGTGACGATTTGGGAGGCCGCTACAGTGCCGCGCAGCCAAGCCTTCATGTTGATCGGCGCTCTAATCACTGTGCCTCCAATCCTAGCCTATACGGGCTGGGCCTACTGGGTCTTCAGGGGCAAGGTTGGCGACCATGGCTTTCATTGATGAATAACCAAAAGCCTATTTTTTGGAAGCAATTGGCTTGGATGGCGGCTTTGTGGTTGGCGAGTGTGTTAGCCTTGGCCGCCGTTTCTATGATCATTCGCACTTGGTTGTGGCTCTAGTTCCGACCTACCCCACCTTAGGTGGCATAATA
>CAIWVR010000495.1 GCA_903916165.1 uncultured Hyphomicrobiales bacterium
ACTATGGTTTTTTGTCCCCGCGGTTTCGAGAGAAAACTGGCCTGAGCGGGAAAGACGTTCATGATATATTCAATAAGGCGCAAGGATCTGCTGACGCGATTCTGCTCACGTCACAGCCTGAACAAATCGCCTTGCACAAAAATCCATTTCTACAGGGCGAATTCTATCATCCAGGACTGATCGCAGCAACCGAGCATTTTTTTGACTACATCGGAAGACCTGTTGATTTGCGCAAAAATGTCACCAATTTACAAAAATCCGTTTTCTCTAACTATATCATTGCAACCTCGAATTTCTGGGAAGAATGGCTTGAGCTGGCAGACCTTTTTTACAGCTTTGTTGAACAAGAACTATACCACGATGATTATAATATGAAAGCGCTTTACCCCTACCGAGCTGGGCATGTCGAATTAAAAGTATTCGTTCAGGAAAGACTGGTAAATTACCTGCTGCTGAATTCAAAATACAAGACTTTTGTTCCAGATCATTTAAGAAACTTATCCGCGGTCGAACCCGTCAGCTTTCGCAAGCCGCTCCTTGAAATGGAGGAGCTAAAAACAAAATTCATTGAAACCGGCGACCCCGCCTTTTTATCCGAATATGAGTCAAAGCAAGATTTATTCTGGCGATCGTTGCAATCATAGTCGCGTCCGTTCGTGCATCAAATCGCATCCAACTGAACTTGCCCCTGTTTAACGTCTCCCTTAGCCGGGTTTGATCATGCGACGAGCTTTCTTTCGTCGGCAAGCCTCTTTTTCTCGAAAGCCATCGGGCTCATGTAGCCCAGCGTCGAGTGAAGCCGCTTGCCGTTATAGAACGTCAGCCAATCCATAATCTCGTCCTTCGCCCGCCGCCGCGTCGCGAGGCGCATGTCGTGAAGCCGTTCGACCTTCAGCGAGCCAAACAGCGTTTCAGTGACCGCGTTGTCCCAGCAATCGCCCTTGCGGCTCATCGAGCCCTTCATGCCGAAGGCCACCAAATGACGCTGGAAGTCCTCGCTCGCATATTGGCTGCCGCGATCCGAATGGAAGATCAGCCCCGGAGCGGGTCGCCTGCGGAACCAGGCCATGCGCAGAGCGTCGATCACCAGGCCGCGGGTCATCCGGTCTCCCATCGAAAAGCCAACGACCTGGCGACTGAACAGATCGATCACCACCGCCAGATACAGCCAGCCTTCGTCCGTCCAGACATAGGTGATGTCGCCGCTCCAGACACGGTTTCGCTCACCGACATCAAACCGCCGCTCCAGCAGATTGGGCGACACCGGCAGGCCGTGTCCACTGTCCGTCGTCACCCTGAACTTCTTCTTGCCGCGCGCCCGCAAGCCATTGGCCTGCATCAACTTCCTCACGCGTTCCTTGCCCGCCCGAACGCCGCGCGCGGCCAGTTCGCGCCAGATGCGAGGCCATCCATAGGCGCCTTTCATCTCCACAAAAAGGGCGCGGATGTGAACCAGCAAAGCCATGTTGCTCAGCCGGCTCGTGGCAGCTGTTGCTGGCGCTGGGCCAGTTCTGGAAGCTCGCTGCTGGCGCGCTCGATATTGCCCGTAGCCGCTGACGCTGACGTCCAGCACCCGGCATTGCGCGCTGATCGGCCAGACATTCCTGTGTCGCTCGATGAAGGCGTATCTCACAGCGACTCCTTCGCGAAATACACCGCCGCTTTTTTTAGGATGTCGCGCTCCATCCGAGCCCGCGCAAGTTCCGCCTTCAGACGCGCGATCTCTGCCTGCTCTGCGGTGAAGGGCTTGATGGTCGTCGCCGCCAGTCGCCCCTCAGCATCCGCCTTCACCCAATTGTGGACCGTCTGATCTGAAATCCCCAGACCCCGCGCCACGGCGCCAATCGGCTGCCCGCCGCACACAAGACGAACCGCTTCCAGCTTGTACTCAAGCGTGTATCGCGCCCGAACCATTCTCGACATGCCATGCCCTCCAAAGCTGATAATACACAGTCAGCCTTGGGAGATGTTTTTCGGGGGCAAGGTCATTTTGGGTACACCTTCTTAGCCGCTTTTTTAGCAGCCTTTTTTGCTAACTTAGCAACAGCCTTTTCAGGATCTTTTGGAAGAGATTTCTTAGCTTCCTTGTTTTCAACCTTACCCGACGCCTTTTTGGCTTTTTTCTCTTCGGCTTTCGCTGCCTTAAGACCGGCAGTAATGATATTCGCTTCAGCTTTCCCAATGAGTTCATTGGCAATGGAAGCAATCTTTTTTAGCTGGTTAATTTCGCGGTCTGTTAGGGACATCTGAACCTCCTTTAATGCTTATCGAACTAGATTTGGGTCTCAAATCAAGTCGATAGTTTAAGTTTGATTATTGACTTAAATGCTTGGACAAAAAAGGGCGGACAGAAGTTTATTTTCGCTCATCTCCCATCCAATAGGCGACACAACATTTGTTTTACAAACTAAGATCGAGCGGAAGAATTAGTTTGGGAATTGACCAACTTGGGCTTGAGCACGGTTTTCTGAGCCATCGTTTAGCGCTACTTTCTGATCAATTGGAGGTAGAGCATGAATGACAAGGACATCGAGAGGTCAGGCGTAATGGAGGCCCCGGCGGCGCCAGCGCGCGCCCACAACACTGGCGTTGGCGCCGTCGGGGCCGTTCCCGTTGGGTGGTTTTCTGCGCAAAGAAA
>CAIWVR010000496.1 GCA_903916165.1 uncultured Hyphomicrobiales bacterium
ACCTTCGAGCTGCAGATTATAGGGCGGATCGGCAAAGATCAGATCGATCGAATTCGCCGGAAGCTTGTTGATCTCGGCGATACAATCGCCCAGCAATATCTGGTCGAGCGGCAGAGGCGCCAGATCGCTCGCAACAGGAGCGGCAGAAACTTTTGCGCGCCGCACCGAAACCCCAGTACGCAATACATCTATCTGGGGTTTCGAGCGGGACGACCCGGCACGTGCGATACTCATGAACATCACCGGGTAATACGCAAACTCAACACGCTGAATTTGCGCGAACCCGGTAAAGACGACGTTTCACTTGCTGAAACTGGGGTGTCCCGCTTCGCGACGGATTGGTTAAAATCGGTCAACAAGGGTTTCCAGCCGTTAAGATCAGGCGTCGCCGAACAGGTCCAGCGCGGAAACCTCTGTGACCGCGGGCTTCAGCGGCGAGAAGGACAGGCGGTGGTAGGGGCAGGGGCCATGCGCGGCGAGCGCGGCAAGATGCGCCTTGGTGGCATAGCCCGCGTGCCTGTCGAATCCGTAATGGGGATAGTGCAGCGCGAGGCGCGTCATCAGCCGGTCGCGCGTGACCTTGGCGACGATCGAGGCGGCGGCGATGGAGAAGGAAATGCCATCGCCCTTGATGATGAATTCAGCCCCGCAGCAAAGTCCCTTCGGCACGTCATTGCCGTCGATCAGCGCATGTGCGGGGCGGATCGACAGGCCTTCCAGCGCGCGGCGCATGCCGCCCAGCGTCGCCTGGCGAATATTGACCGCATCGATCTCGCGCGCAGATACCAGGGCCACGCTGACGCAAAGCGCCTTCTTCATGATGATGGCATAAAGCCGCTCGCGCTCTGTCTCGTCGAGCTTTTTGGAATCGTCCAGCCCACGCGGCAGGTTGGCGGGATCGAGGATCACGGCGGCCACCGCCACGGGCCCGGCGAGCGGGCCGCGCCCGGCCTCGTCGACGCCGGCGACAGGCCATCGCGCCTCCTTCAGGTGCCGTCTCTCGATGCGGAAATGCGGCATGACCTGCAACGCGCCTTGAGGAGTGGGACTTTGTTCTGCATGGGCCGGGAGAGGCTGTAAAGGCGCCGCGGCCGGCCTCGTTCATGGCAAGCTCCAGAAAAAAGCGCCGCTGGAACAAGATTTTCAGAACAGCGACAATTGCGCACCCTCGCGCATCGGTTTGATGAAGAGGTCGTTGCGCAGCCGCCGCTTTTGCAGGTTGAGGCCGAGCCTTTCGCAGGCGACCTGAAAGCGCCGTCCCGTCATCCAGGCATAAGGCCCCGTTCCTGTCTGGCGCTTGCCCCAGGTGGAATCATAGGCCTTGCCGTCGCGCATCGAGCGCACGAGCGACATGACATGGCGGTATTTGTCGGGGGCATGGACCAGCAGCCATTCGCTGAACACGTCCTCGACCTCGAGCGGCAGGCGCAGCATCACATAGCCGGCCTCGCGGGCGCCCGCCTCATGCGCGCGGGTGAGGATGGTCTCGATCTCGGCATCGTTCACCGCCGGGATGATCGGTGCGACCATGACGGTTGTCGGAATGCCAGCCGCCGACAATTGCCGGATCGCCTCAAGGCGGCGCTCGGGCGTCGAGGCGCGCGGCTCCATGGACCGCGCCAGCTTGCGGTCGAGCGTCGTGATCGACAGCGCGACTTTCGCCAGACCCTTTTCCGCCATGGGCCCAAGCAAATCGATGTCGCGCGTGACCAGTGCCGATTTGGTGACGATGCCGACGGGATGGTTGTGGCGCGCGAGCACGTCCAGCAGCGAGCGCATGATGCGGTGCGTCCGCTCGATGGGCTGGTAGGGATCGGTGTTGGTGCCGATGGCGATGGTTTTCGGCTGGTAG
>CAIWVR010000497.1 GCA_903916165.1 uncultured Hyphomicrobiales bacterium
CGAAGCGAGACGGGTGAGGGCACCTGCCGCTTCGCATACCAACAATGGGAGCCCCTTTAAGGCCCTCCCTCATCCGTCATGCTTCGCATGCCACCTTCTCCCGCGCGCGGGAGAAGGACACGCACGAGATCGTCTACATCACGTCCCGCAACAACCCGGCAATCACCTCCGGCGCTTCCACCGGTGACAGATGCCGCGCGGCCGGGATCACCATCAGGGTCGAGCCCCTGATGCCGCGATGCATCTCTTCCGCCATGGCGGGCGGTGTCGCATAATCTTCTTCACCCACCGCAATGCGTGTCGGCTTGTCGATGTCGGCAAGGCGGCTGCGCAGGTCGGCGTGGCCGAGCATCAGGCAGGATGCATGATAGGCATGTGGCGCATTGGCAATGAAGACATCGACGCAGGCCTGCACAACATCCTTGTGGTCTGCGTTGAAACTGTCCGAAAACCAGCGTGTTTTCTGGAACGGGATGAGGACGGCGAGCCCGCCGGAGACGCCCTTGTCGGCGCGGTCCTGCCAGGCGGCGAGATCGTTGTAGCAGGCCGTCGTGTCGAACAGGCCGAGGCTTTTCACGCGGTCGGGATGGCGGATCGCGAAGGCAAGCGAGACGCAACCGCCCATCGAGCAGCCGCCGATGGTGGCCTGCGTCCAGCCGATCGCATCCATGACGTCGGCGAGATCGTCCGCGAAAAGGTCGACCGTGTAGGGACCTTGCGGCTTGTCGGACAGGCCATGGCCGCGGCAGTCGATCACCAGGATGGCGGCCTCGCCCGCGAGCCTTTCGGCGACGGGAGCCCAGAACGCGCGGTCCATGGCGAGCGAGTGAATCAGCGCAATTTTCTTCGGCGCGTTGACATCGCCATGCAGGGCATAGGCGATGCGCGTTCCGTCACGTGTGGTTGCAAACATGGAGGTCCATCTGTCTGGAGGTCGGCCCCGCGCTGATTAGCAGAAAGCCGCGCTTGCGCGAAGGCTCACGGACGCTCCAGAATTTCGTCGCGCAGTGAGGAAAAATGGTAGCGCGGGATCGCATCCAGATTGGTGCCGGTCATCCGCACCACCCAGGCGTCCTGCGGATGGGCGGTCGAATGAATGATGCCCGGCCCATAGGCCCGGGCCTCGCCCGGCCCGATGCTGTAGCGCTGCGTGGCGGACAGGACCGTGCGCGCCTCGCTGGCCGCATTCACCCGTTCCCATTCGGTCATGTCGGTTTGGTTGCGAACATTGGCATAGATCGCCCAGGACTCGCCATGGCTGTGAGGTTTGCCGCTCTTTCCGCCCTTCTGCACATGGGCGAAGAGATAGAAGCCGGTCGCCTGATCATGCGCCAATTCGCATTTGCCGGGTGAATCACCCTCGCTGAAAGCATGCGTCACGAACTCCGGGTCAGTGACCAGAAGGGACAGGCCCGCAGCAAGTTTTTCGAGAGCCACATCGAGCGGCTCATCTTGTAAGGTGCGGCTGCTTTGCCGCGTGAAACGTTCGAGGGCGCGCGACATCGGGTCTTCTCCTGATCCTGAGCGAGTCCGAGGTTATACGCGTGCGACCCCCACGCCAAGCGGGCGGCAGGAGGCCAGAAGCCGGCCGGCTTGCGCCTCCTCCGGGGTCGGCTGAAGGTTTGTGCATGACCCGTGGCGATTCCTTCCTTCTGAAAGCGGGTGAGTCCATCGCCCGCTTTTCTGCATCCGGTGCCGAATGCCAGGCCTGGCGCGTGGGCGCGCGCGCCATGCTATGGGCGGGCGACCCTGCCGTCTGGCCTGCCGTGGCACCGGTTCTCTTCCCCACCTGTGGCTGGTCGCGCGCGGGGGCCATCAGGATTGGCGACACGCGCTATCTGATGCCGGTGCATGGTTTTGCCAAGTCCAGCACCTTCGACGCCCGACAGACCGGCGATGACGCGATCCTTTTCACGCTCACCGCCACGCCGCAGACCCGCGCGCATTACCCGTTCTCCTTCGAGCTGACGATTGCCTATCGCCTCACCCCCGATGCCCTGCAGGTCGAGATCGCGGTCACGAACGGCGGCGACGTGCCCATGCCCTATGCCTGCGGTCTGCATCCCGGCTTCGTCTGGGGGGCTGGTCCGCATCGTTTCGTCTTCGCGCAGGAGCAGCGCGCCGAGGTTCCGGTGATCGCGCCGGGGGGCCTGTTTTCCACGCGCCGTCGACCGGTGCCCTTGGATGGCAGGACCCTGCCGCTGGAGAAGGCGCTTTTCGCGCATGAGGCGCTTTGCTTCCTCGATGCCGGGAGCAGGCTCTTTGCCTTCGAGGCTCCAGACGGCACGCTGTTCATCGAGGCTCCGGATTTCCCGCATCTCGTGCTCTGGAACAGTGCAGCCGCGCCTTTCCTGGCGATTGAATCCTGGACGGGAACAGGCGACCCGGAAGGGTTTGAAGGCGACTTTCGCCAGCGTCCCTCGATGATCCACCTGCCTTGCGGCGAGCGCCGCGTTCATCGGGTGAGTTACAGGTGGAGGCCTCGCGTCTGAGTCGGGCAGGCTGCCTCTGGCGTGCCGCGCTCCGGGTCGCAAGGACGATGACTGGCGCTTGGTGCCATGATGGCTAATATGCCGCCATGAACGCGACCCCAAAAATCACCCGCCATCCCTCCGTCTGCCCGCATGATTGCCCCTCGGCCTGCGCGCTCGATGTGGAAGTCATCGATGGCACGACCATCGGGCGCGTCTATGGCGCGAGAGACCAGAGCTACACGGCGGGCGTCATCTGCGCGAAGGTCGCGCGCTATGCCGAGCGCATCCACCATCCCGACCGGCTGCTGTATCCGCTGAAGCGCACGGGGCCGAAAGGTTCGCGGTCATTTGAGCGCATCTCGTGGGACGAGGCCATCGCCACCATTGCGCGCGAGTTCACTGCGCGCGAGGCGCGGCATGGCGCGCAAACCATCTGGCCCTATTATTACGCCGGCACCATGGGCCGCGTGATGCGCGACGGCATCAACCGGCTGACGCATGCGAAGAAATATTCCCGCTTCAACGGGACGATCTGCACCAATCTGGCATGGCCGGGCTTTATCGCCGGCACCGGAAAACTCGCCGGGCCAGATCCGCGCGAAATGGCCAAGGCTGATTGCGTGGTGATCTGGGGCACCAATGCGGTGGCGACGCAGGTCAATGTGATGACCCATGCCATTGCCGCCCGCAAGGAGCGCGGCGCGAAGATCGTCGTCATCGACATTTACGACAATGCCACCATGCAACAGGCCGATATGGCGCTGTGCCTGCGGCCGGGCACCGATGGCGCGCTCGCCTGTGCGGTCATGCACGTGCTGTTTCGCGATGGCCTTGCGGATTGGGACTATCTGGAGCGCTACACCGATGCGCCGCGCGAGCTGGAAGCCCATCTGCGCACGCGCGGGCCAGAGTGGGGCGCAAGGATCACCGGTCTGTCGGTCGCGCAGATCGAGGCTTTCGCGCATCTCGTCGGGCAGACGAAGCGCACGTTCTTCCGCTTGGGCTATGGCTTTTCGCGCCAGCGCAATGGCGCCGTCAACATGCATGCGGCATCCTGCATCGCGGCGGTGACGGGTGCGTGGCTGCATGAGGGCGGCGGTGCCTTCCACAACAATGGGCATATCTACGGCTGGAAACAGGCGTTCCATGAGGGCCACGCCCTGCGCGACGACAATGTGCGCGTGCTCGACCAGTCCCAGATCGGACGCAGTCTCACTGGCGATGCCGAGGCCTTGAAGGGTGGGCCGCCGGTCACAGCCATGCTGATCCAGAACACCAATCCGATGAGCGTCGCGCCCGAACAGGCGCTGGTCGCGCAGGGTTTTGCGCGCGAGGACCTGTTCACGGTCGTGCATGAGCAGTTCATGACCGAGACGGCGGCCATGGCCGATATCGTGCTGCCGGCGACCATGTTTCTGGAACATGACGACATCTATTCCGGCGGCGGGCACCAATATGTCGAGTTTGCCGGCAAGCTGATCGACCCGCCCGGCGAATGCCGCTCGAACCATGACGTCATCGCGGCGCTCGCGAAGGCGCTGGGTGCCGAGCATCCGGGCTTTGGCATGACGCCGCGTGCGCTGATCGCCAACATCCTGCAGGAATCCGGCCTGCCATCGCTGGAGACGCTGGAAAAGGTGAACTGGGTGGACGTCCAACCCGATTTCGAGGCGTCCCATTACACGCGCGGCTTTGCCTGGCCGGACGGCAAGTTCCGGTTCAAGCCGGACTGGCCTGCTGTCCCTTATGTAAAAGCGGGCGGAAAGAGCGTGGGGCTGGCCGGTCCCTGGGCGGCGATGCCGACCTTTCCCGACCATTGGGAGGTGCTGGAGGAGGCCGATGCGGACCATCCGTTCCGGCTCGCCACGAGCCCGGCGCGCTCGTTCCTCAATTCGACGTTCAGCGAGACAGCCTCGGCGCGCAAGCGCGAGGGACGGCCCGAAGTGCTGATCCATCCCGATGATGCGGCAGGGCTTGGCGTCGCCAGTGGCGACAGGGTCCGGCTCGGCAATGCGCGCGGCAGCGTGGTGGTGCATGCCAAGGTCTTCGAGGGCGTGCAGCGCGGCGTGCTGGTCTGTGAGGGCGTCTGGCCGAATGCTTGTTTCATCGAGGGTCGTGGCATCAACACGCTCACCGGCGCCGACAGTCCGGCGCCGTTCGGCGGGGCGGCGTTTCATGACAACAAGGTTTGGGTCAAGCGCGAGGTGTGACCCACTCTTCCCATAAGCCTCAACTTACGCGATGTTCCGCAAGCAGATTCGTTCAATCGGGAGACGGCGTCTTGAAGTTCATCCTAGCGGCTCTTGTCATCACCTCGTCCATCGGCTTCGCCCATGCTGGCTCGAGGCCGCCGTCCGATGGCGTTAATGCGCCGCGTGGCGCCGGCGTCGACATGCGCGGCATGTCAGATGACCAGTTGCGCCGCCGCATACAGGACGCCTGCGTGTTCAAGCTCTCGGAGCGCGAGGAGACCATCAAGACCAATGCGGTGAGTCGTTGCGGCTGCTATGCGGGCAATGTCCTGCGCGCCCTGTCGAGCGACGAGGCCGGTGAATTGCGCGAGACCGGCGTGTTTCGCGGCAATGCGCGGTCCAAGGCCGAGAGCGCCGCGAAAACCTGCAAGGTCTGATCAAGCCGGCGTCGGCACGACGAGCAGGTGGTCTGACACCTGCTCGCCCGTCAAAACGCGATTGCCATCGATCCGCGTCGCGCCGCTGGCGACGAGCTTCAGCGCCAGCGGATAGATCACATGCTCCTGCGCAAGGACGCGCGCGGCGAGTGTTGCGGGCGTGTCGCCATCGACGACCGGCACGGCGGCTTGCGCGATGATCGGCCCGGCGTCCATGTCCGGCACCACGAAATGCACCGTGGCCCCGTGGATCTTCACGCCATCCTCCAGCGCCCGCTCATGCGTGTGCAAGCCGCGAAAGGATGGCAGCAGTGCGGGGTGGATGTTGAGCATCCGGCCCTGCCATTGGCCGACAAACCACGGCGTCAGCAGACGCATGAAACCCGCGAGGCAGACAAGGTCGATCGCGTGCTCTTCGAGCACCGCGTGCATGGCGCGCTCGAAATCCTCGCGGCTGGCGTGATCCTTGTGGCTCAGCGCGGCGGTCGCAATGCCTGCGTCCCGCGCAGTCACAAGGCCCGGCGCATCGAGCTTGTTGGACAGGACCAGCGCGATTTCGGCCGGGTAATCGGGCTGCCTGGCGGCCGCCATCAGTGAAATCATGTTGGAGCCGCGGCCCGAGATCAGCGCCGCGACGCGCTTGCGCGGGCCCACGCTCAAAGGGACAGCGTCCCGGTGTAGCGCACCTGCGGCTCGCCGGTGGGCGCTGCATCGACAAAGCCGATGCGGACGGGATCTTCACCGGCGGCACGCAGCGCGGCCTCGATGGCGTCGGCCTGCGTGGCTTCGGTCACCACGATCATGCCAAGCCCGCAATTGAAGGTGCGCAGCATTTCTTCGGGGGCGACGCCGCCCGCCTGCGCCAGCCATTTGAAGACTGGCAGCACGGGCACCCTGTCGAGGTCGAGCGTCACGCCGACGCCGTCGGGGAGCACGCGGGGAATATTGTCGGGAAAGCCGCCGCCGGTAATGTGGGCGAGCGCCTTCAGGCCGGTTGTCGAGCGCAGCACCTGCAGGAGCGGCTTCACATAGATGCGGGTCGGGGTGAGCAGGGCCTCGCCCAGCTTTTTGGCAGGCTCGAAGGGTGCGGCGTCGGTCCAGGCGAGGCCGGCGCGCTCGACGATGCGGCGCACGAGCGAGAAGCCGTTGGAGTGGACGCCCGAGGAGCGCAGGCCGATGACGATGTCGCCGGGGCCGACATCGCCCGCCGGCAGCAACTGGCCGCGCTCGGCAGCACCCACGGAAAAGCCTGCCAGATCGTAATCACCTTTGGCATAGAGACCCGGCATTTCGGCCGTCTCGCCGCCGATCAGCGCGCAGCCGGCCTCGATGCAGCCGCGCGCAATGCCCTTGACGATGGCCGCGCCAGCGGCCGGATCGAGCTTTCCGGTCGCGTAATAATCCAGGAAGAACAGCGGCTCGGCGCCCTGCACGACAAGATCGTTGACGCACATGGCGACCAGATCGATGCCGACCGTGTCATGGATGCCGGTCTCGATGGCGATCTTCACCTTGGTGCCGACGCCGTCATTGGCGGCCACGAGGATCGGGTCCTTGAAGCCGGCGGCCTTGAGGTCGAACAGGCCGCCGAAGCCGCCGATCTCCGCATCCGCGCCGGGGCGGCGCGTGGCGCGCACCAGGGGCTTGATCTCCTCGACCATGGCGTTGCCGGCGTCGATGTCGACGCCCGCCTGAGCGTAGGTGAGGCCGTCCGACTTTTGGGTATCGCTCATGGTGCTCCTCTTGAGGCGCGGCGTAACCCGCCGGGGACGGGGATGCAAGGGTCGGGTTCCTCCTTCTCCCGCGCTGGCGGGAGAAGGTGCCCCGCAAAGCGGGGCGGATGAGGGCGTGTTGACTGAACATATCCGCCAGTCGTCAGGCCCTCACCCGTCTGGCTTCGCCAGCCACCCTCTCCCGCCAGCGCGGGAGAGGGCACCTTCGCGTGCGAAACCGCCTTGGTCCATGTTACACTCGCGTCATGAACCATTCTCCGCTTTTCGCCGCGCTTCCCAATCTGATCACCCTGTCGCGGATCGTGCTTGTGCCCGTGACCATTGTCATGATCGCTGATCGCGCGTGGATGTCCGCGCTGGTGCTCTTTTTGTTGGCCGGGGTTTCGGACGCATTGGATGGCTTTCTCGCCCGCACCTTCAATCTGCGCAGCGAACTGGGGGCCTATCTGGATGCGCTAGCCGACAAGGCGTTGCTGATTTCCATCTATGTCGCGCTTGCGGTTGTGGGCGTCATTCCGGCGTCCATCGCCATCGTCGTGGCGTCACGTGACATCATGATCATGGGCGCGGTTGTGGTGTCGTGGGTCATGCACAGGCCTGTGGAAATCCGCCCGCTGCTGGTGTCGAAGCTCAACACGACGAGCCAGATTGCCTTTGCCGGGCTGATCCTTGCCGCGAAAGCCTTCGACCTGGCGCTTGGCTATTGGTTGGGGACTGCACTGGTGATCGTTGCAACATTGACGATTGTCTCCGGCGCGGCCTATCTGGCCCAGTGGTACAAGCACATGAGTGCCTGAGAGGACGAGATTTATGCGGATCGAGGCGAAACTCGGGTTCTGGCTCGGCGGGCTCGCCCTCCTGGTTCTCACTCTTTGGCTGCTGGCCGATGTGCTCATGCCCTTTGCGGCGGCGCTTGCCATGGCCTATCTCCTCAATCCGGTGGCGGGGCGCATGCAGAGGGCGGGGTTGAGCCGGCTCGGCGCAACATTGCTCATCCTCATCGTCTTCGTCTTGCTGAGCGGGCTGCTCACAGTCTTGCTGGCACCGGCTCTCGGCCACCAGATTGCCAGCTTCATCGACGCCTTGCCGGGCATTGCCGCCCGCCTGCGCGATCTCGTTTCGGAGCAGGGAGAGGGGCTGTTCTCGCGCTATGTCGCGCCGCTCGCGCATCGCTTTGGGATTGAGGTTGACACATCGGCCAGCCGTTTGCAGGGCTCCGTTGGCGATCTCACGGGAGAGGCCTCCAAATATGCTGTCGGCGTGCTCAAGGGCCTGTGGTCGGGCGGACGCGCGTTGATCGGCATTCTGGCGCTGATTGTGATCACCCCCGTGGTCGCCTTCTATATCCTGCTCGACTGGGACAAGATGGTGGTCAAGGTCGACAGCTGGGTGCCGCTCGACCAGCGCGAGACGGTGCGTGACCTGGCCCGCCAGATCGACGCCGCCTTGTCCGGCTTTTTGCGCGGCCAGTCTCTGGTCTGCCTGTTCCTCGCCGCCTGGTACGGGATCGGCCTGTCGCTCATCGGGTTGAATTACGGTCTGCTGATCGGCGTATCCTCCGGCGCGCTGAGCTTCATTCCCTATGTCGGCTCGCTGACCTGCCTTGTGGTGTCGGTGGGCGTGGCCCTCGTGCAGGGCTGGCCGGACCTGACGTTGCTGTTTTTCGTGCTGGCGGTGATCGTGACCGGCCAGTTTCTTGAAGGCAATATTCTCACGCCAAAGCTGGTGGGAGAATCCATTGGCCTGCATCCTGTGTGGCTGATGCTGGCGCTGCTCGCTTTCGGCTCGCTGTTTGGCTTCACCGGGCTACTCCTTGCGATCCCGATTTCCGCTGCGGTTGGTGTTTTGCTCCGTTTCGGTCTGCGGAATTATCTGGCGAGCCCGCTTTATCTGGGCCGTGGGGCAGGCAATGCCGGTGCCGGGGGTGACGCGCCGTGAAGCAGGGCTCGCGTCAGTTGACGCTCGATCTGCCAGTCAAGCCGCGATACGGGCGTGAGGATTTTCTCATTTCGCCGTCGAATGCCCACGCCTGGACCACGTTCGAGACCTGGCCGAACTGGCCCGACCGCGTGCTGCTTCTGCTGGGCCCAACCGGGGCTGGCAAGAGCCATCTTGGGGCGATCTGGGCCGCGAAAACCGGGGCCCGCGTGCTCAATGCCGCCGCCCTGCCTTTGGCGGATCTGCAGGCTCTGGCAAAGTCACCCGCTATCCTGCTCGAGGATGCAGACAGTGCGACGCGGGCCGAGCATGAGATGTTCCATCTGCTCAATCTGGTGCGGGAGGCGGGGACGTTTCTGGTGATCACGGGCCGGCAATGGCCGGATTCCTGGGGGCTGGCCACGCGCGATCTTCTCTCTCGCCTGCGTCTGGCACCCGCGGTCGAGATCGGCGAGCCCGATGATGCGCTGGTCCGGGCGGTGCTGGTCAAATTGTTCGTCGACCGGCAACTCGTCGTCGATACATCCGTGGTGGAATATCTGGCCCTGCGTATCGAGCGCTCGCTGGATGCTGCCCGCGTCATTGTCGAGGCGCTCGACCGCGAGGCGCTGGCGCAGAATCGGCCCATCACCCGCCCCATCGCCGTCGATGTGCTGCGCCGGCTGGATGCCGAGCCATCATCGACAGCGTGAAGCGGAGGCTCTGGCCTATGTTAACGCCCGCATGTCATTCTCGTGACACAGTAAGGGTTGACAGAAGCAGGCTTGGGTCGCGGGAGTGATTGAAGTGACAAGAGAGGCAAAAGAGAAGATCGCTCCGGCCGGGGTGATCGAGGACGTGCCCGCACAGGCTGCCCCGCAACTGCTGGCGCTGGCCGAGCGGTTTGTGAATCGCGAATTGTCCTGGCTGGAATTCAACCGCCGGGTCCTGCTGGAAGCTTCGAACCGCAACCATCCCTTGCTGGAGCAGCTTCGCTTCCTGTCGATCTCGGCCAACAATCTCGACGAATTTTTCATGGTGCGCGTCGCGGGCCTGCGCGGGCAGGTGCGCGAGGGCGTGAACGTGCTGTCAGAGGACGGCATGACGCCAGCCGATCAGCTCGTGCAGGTGCGCGAACAGGCCATGCGGCTGTCGGGTGAGCAGCAGACGCGCTTCCATGAATTGCGCGATGAATTGCGCGGGGCCGGAATCGAAATTGTCGACCGTTCCGACCTGACAGAGGTCGAATTTGCCTGGCTCGAAGACCATTTCCTGATGCATATTTTCCCGATCCTGACGCCCCTGGCGGTGGATCCGGCACATCCTTTCCCGTTCATTCCCAATCTCGGTTTCAGCGTCGCTTTCGAACTGGTGCGGGCGCTCGACGGGCGGCGTCTCAATGCGCTTGTGCGCCTGCCGAGCAAGGTCGACCGCTTCGTGCAGCTACCGGAGAATCTGAAGCCCGGCACGGCGCGCTTCGTCGCGCTGGAAACGCTCATCGTCATGCAGACCAAGCGTCTTTTTCCGGGTTATGCGGTGAAGGGGCAGGGCGTGTTCCGCGTCATTCGAGACAGCGATCTGGAGGTCGAGGAAGAGGCCGAGGATCTCGTGCGCGTGTTCGAGAGCGCGTTGAAGCGCCGGCGCCGTGGCCGCGTGATCCGCGTCGAATTTGACGCGCAAATGCCTGGCTCGTTGCAGCAATTCGTGGCCAACCAGCTTGCCACCGGTGCCGATGAGATCTTCATCCACGACGGCATGCTGGCCCTGAACGAACTTGCGGAAATTGTCGGGCTGGATCGCCCCGAATTGAAATTCAAGCCCTATAATCCGCGCTTTCCCGAACGCGTGCGTGACAATCGCGGCGATTGTTTCGCGGCCATCAAGCAGAAGGATCTCGCGGTCCATCACCCTTACGAATCTTTCGACGTCGTCGTGCAATTCCTCAACCAGGCGGCGCGTGACCCCAATGTTGTCGCGATCAAGCAGACTTTGTACCGCACCTCGTCCGACAGCCCGATTGTGCGTGCGCTGATCGAGGCGGCGGAAGCCGGCAAGTCCGTCACGGCGCTGATCGAGCTGAAGGCCCGCTTCGACGAGGAAGCCAATATCCGCTGGGCGCGTGATCTGGAGCGCGCGGGTGCCCAGGTCGTGTTCGGTTTCATCGAACTGAAGACCCATGCCAAGCTGTCCATGGTGGTCCGTCGCGAAGGCCGCTCGCTGGTGAGCTATTGCCACGTCGGCACCGGCAATTATCATCCGCAGACGGCGCGCGTTTATACCGATATTTCGGTCTTTACCGCCGATCCTGCGATCGGGCGCGACGTGTCGCGCATCTTCAACTATATCACCGGCTATGCAGAGCCCGCCGGCCTCGAGCGCATGGCTGTGTCGCCGCTCACGCTGAAGAAGCGCTTCATCGCCCATATTGAAGAGGAAATCGGCTTTGCAAGGGCCGGCAAGCCGGCGGCGATCTGGGCGAAATGCAACGCGCTCGTCGATCCTGAAATCATCGACGCGCTCTATGCGGCAAGCCAGGCGGGCGTCAGCATCGATCTCATCATTCGCGGCATTTGCTGCCTGCGTCCGGGCGTGCCGGGCCTGTCGGACAATATCCGCGTGAAATCGATCGTTGGCCGCTTTCTGGAACATGCGCGTGTCTATGCATTTGGTGGCGGGCACGGCCTGCCGCACGCCAAGGCGCATGTCTACATCTCGTCAGCGGATCTCATGCAGCGCAATCTCGACCGGCGTGTCGAAGTCATGCTGCCGATTCTCAATCCGACCGTTCATGAGCAGGTGCTCGACCAGATCATGGTCGCCAATCTGATCGACAATGAGCAATCGTACCGGGTCTTGCCCGATGGATCGAGCGAGCGCATAGTTCCCGCCAAGGGCGAGGAAAACTTCAACGCCCATTCCTATTTCATGACCAATCCGAGCCTGTCGGGCCGGGGCAAGTCATTGAAAGAGTCGAGCCCGAAGACGTTGTTCAAACGTCTGGAGAACCGTTGAACCGCATGTTTCTCGCCAAAAAAGACGCGCCCGGCCGGCTCAGTGGTCTGGCCCCGGTCGCCATCGTCGATATCGGCTCCAATTCCGTCCGTCTCGTGGCCTATGAAGGGCTGTCGCGTTCGCCGACGCCGATCTTCAACGACAAGGTGCTTTGTGGTCTGGGACGCGGCGTCGCCATCACCGGCCGCTTGCCGCAGGATGGTGTCGAGCGCGCACTGGCCGCGCTGCGCCGCTACCGCGTCCTGTGCGATGCCATGGAAATCACCGACATCAGCGTGATGGCCACCGCGGCGGCGCGCGATGCCGTCAACGGGCCGGAATTCCTGGCTGCCGCCAGCGAGGCCCTGCGCGCGCATATCGACCTGCTGCCGGGCCGCCGCGAGGCGGAACTGTCGGCGCTGGGCGTCGTCTCCGGCTTCTGGCGTCCCGATGGCGTTGCCGGTGATCTGGGCGGCGGCTCGCTCGAATTGAATGAGGTGAAGGGCGACAAGCTGGGCTTGGGAATCACGCTCCAGCTCGGCGGACTTGCCCTCATGGACATGTCCGACCGTTCGCCCAAGCGCGCGCAGAAGATCGCGCGCGACATGCTGGCCGATGCCAAGCCGCTGAAGAAGCTCGCCGGGCGCACCTTTTACGCCATCGGTGGCACCTGGCGCGCACTGGCGCGCCTGCACATGCGCCAACGCAATTACCCGCTGAATGTGATGCATCATTATGTCATTCCGGCGCGCGATGCCGCCGACTTTGCCGCGCTCGTCGAGCGGGTGAGTGCGGATTCGCTGGTCTCCATCGGGGCCGTGCCCTCGGGCCGGCGTCCGCTGCTCGCCTATGGCGCGGTGGTGCTGGAAGAAATCATCCGTGTCGCCAAGCCGAAGGAGATCGTCGTGTCCGCCAATGGCGTGCGCGAGGGCCTGCTGTTCGAGCGGCTCGACGCCGCCACCCGCAAGACCGATCCGCTGATTGCGGCGGCACGTGAACTCAACATCCTGCGCTCGCGCGCCCCCCAGCATGGTGAAGAGCTGTGCGAATGGACCGGCGCCTTCCTGCGCTCGACGCAGCTCGACGAGACGGAAGACGAGACGCGCCTGCGCCATGCAGCCTGCCTGCTGACCGACATCGGCTGGCGCGCGCATCCCGATTATCGCGGCGAGCAATCGCTGAACATTATCGCCAATGCCGCCTTCACGGGCATTGACCACCCCGGCCGCGCCTATCTGGCACTGGCAGCGTCGTACCGGCATCTGGGGCCCGACGAGGACGCCGGCCCGCAATTGCGCACGCTGGCTTCCGCCCGCATGCTCGACCGCGCTCATGTGCTGGGGGCGACGCTGCGCGTGGCCTATGTGATCACGGCGGCCATGCCGGGCATCCTGCCGCGCGCGCCGCTGGCGGTGGTGAAGGACAAGCTGGTGCTCACCATTCCCGCAGATCTCGCCGACGTCGCCAACGAGCGGGTGAATGGCCGCATGAAGCAGCTGGGGCGGCTGATCGGCCGGGATTATGCGATCAAGGTGAAGTGAGATTTCTCCTTCTCCCAGAGGGAGAAGGTGGCACGCGCAGCGTGACGGATGAGGGGCTTCGGGTCTCTCAGCTGAGCGTGTAACCCCTCACCCCGACTCAGGCCTTTGGCCTGAGTCCGCCCTCTCCCGATGGGAGAGGGGTCACTCACGTTTTATTCCGCGACTTGCGTCAGGCCTTCGGGCGCGTCCTGCCATTCCAGCGTGACGACCTTATTGTTCTCGACCGTGAGTGCCAGACGTCCGC
>CAIWVR010000498.1 GCA_903916165.1 uncultured Hyphomicrobiales bacterium
CATGACCGGCTTTGGCCGCACCGGCACGTTCACCGCCTGCGAACAGGCGGGCGTGTCTCCCGACATCATGTGCCTTGCGAAGGGAATTACCGGCGGCTCGATGCCGCTTGCCGTGACGCTGAGCACCAGGGCGATCTTTGACGCGCATTATTCGACGGATCGCACGAAGACCTTCTTTCATTCCAGTTCCTACACCGCCAATCCGATCGCCTGTGCGGCAGGCGTGGCCAATCTCGACGTGTGGGACAACGAACCTGTGCCAGAGCGCATCGCCACTCTGTCGCAATGGCAGGCGGAGTTCATCGCGGGCTTTGCCCAAGACGGACGCTTCGCCCATGCGCGTACCTGCGGCACCATTGCCGCACTCGATCTTGTCGTTGCGGACCAGGGCTATCTCGCGAGCGTCGGGCCAAGGCTGTATGATTTCTTCCTGTCGCGCGGGCTTCTCCTGCGCCCGCTTGGAAACACGATCTACCTCATGCCGCCCTATTGCATCACGCACGAGGAACTCGCCCTCGCCTATCATGCGATCCGCGACGCCGCCGACATGATCGGCACGCGCTGATGGGCACGCGCATCACGGGACGCGGCCATTATGCGCCGCAACGGCTTGTGCGCAACGAGGAGATCGAGGCCCGGCTCGGGCTCGCGCCCGGCTGGATCGAATCGCGCGTCGGCATCCGCACCCGCCATTATGCGGCGCCCGACGAGGCGCTGACCGACATCGCCCGTCCCGCCGCGCAGATGGCGCTTGAAGAGGCAGGACGCCCGGATATCGGCTTCCTCCTCCTCGCCACCAGCACGCCCGACCATCTGCTGCCGCCCTCGGCACCCCTGCTCGCCCACCAGCTCGGCCTGACCTGCGGCGCGGCCGATCTGGCGGGTGCCTGCGCGGGTTTTCTCGACGCGCTGGCGCTGGCCGATGGCTTCGTGCGGGCGCAAAAGCGCAGTGTGCTCGTGGTGGCGGCCAACATTCTGTCGCGCCGGATCAACCCCGCCGACGCTTCGACCTCGGCCCTGTTCGGCGATGCCGCGGGTGCCGTCGTGCTGTCGCCGGCACCGGGTGCAGCAAGCGGCGTCCTTGCCGCCGATCTCGTCTCCGATGGCGCCGGTTACGACCTGATCAAGATCCCCGCCGGGGGCAGCCGGACAGCCTTTTCGCGCGACCTGCCGCTGGACGATTTCTCCATGCACATGCGCAACGGCCAGAGCGTGTTCAGCAAGGCCGTGGACATGATGGTGCGCAGTTCGGAGCGCGTGCTGGCGGCCGCCGGCGTCACCGCCGATGATGTCGCGCACTGGATTCCCCACCAGGCCAATCTGCGGATCACCGCCGCCGTGGAGCGCCGCCTCGGGCTCGATCCGGCGCGCGGTCTCTCGACATTGCGCGACTTCGGCAATTCATCCGCCGCCACCATTCCCCTCACCCTGTCGCAGGCCGGGCGGGCGCGCGCCTTCAAGCCCGGCGATCTCTGCCTGATGAGCGCGGTCGGGGCCGGCCTGTCCGGAGGCGCTCTCCTGTTTGGCTGGTGACAGCTTTGTGACGCGCGCGCTGAGCTCTGGAATTCTGCCAACCGATGGCGCAATGTGGAATGAGTTTCGCATATGGATCCGCAAGGTCCGGGGCGATCTCGGTCCCTAGAAAGCAAGGAATGATCTCATGAAGGGCTTGTTGAAACATGCCGCCGTGGCGATGGCCATGGCCGGATTTGCGACGGGGGCCTCTGCCGCCGAAAAGCTGAAAGTTGGCTTCGTCTATGTCGGCCCGGTCGGCGATTACGGCTATTCCTACGAGCACGATCAGGGCCGCGCGGCCATGGTCAAGGCGCTCGGCGACAAGGTCGAGACCACGATCCTGGAAAGCGTCCCGGAGAATGACAGCGAGCGTTCGATCGAGCAGCTCGCCCGCACCGGCCACAAGCTGATCTTCACGACATCCTTCGGCTTCATGGAACCGACCCTCAAGGTCGCCAAGAAATATCCGAACGTGAAATTCGAGCACGCCACCGGTTTCAAGCGTTCGACCAATGTGGCCACCTATTCGGCGCGATTCTATGAAGGCCGCTATGTCATCGGCCAGATCGCCGGCAAGATGACCAAGACCAACACCATCGGCTATGTCGCCGCCTTCCCGATTCCGGAAGTCGTGTCGGGCATCAACGCCTTCTATCTCGGCGCGAAGTCAGTCAATCCCGACGTCAAGGTGAAGATCATCTGGGCCAACACCTGGTTCGATCCGGGCAAGGAAGCCGACGCCGCCAAGGCGCTGCTCGCGCAGGGCGCTGACATTATCTCGCAGCACACCGACTCGGCGGCTCCTTTGCAGGAAGCCGAAAAGGCCGGCAAGCTCGGCTTCGGCCAGGCCTCCGACCAGTCGCGCTTCGCACCCAAGGCGCAGATGACGGCTATCGTGGACGACTGGTCGGGCTATTACATCGCCCGCACCAAGGCCGTGCTCGACGGCAAGTGGAAGTCAACCGATACGTGGGACGGCATGAAGCAGGGCATGGTCGTGATGGCCCCCTACAAGAACATGCCTGACGACGTGAAGGCTCTTGCCGAGAAGACCGAAGCCGGAATCAAGAGCGGTACGGTTCTTCCCTTCGCCTGCCCGGTCATCGACCAGAGCGGCAAGACGGTCGAATGCAAGGGCGGCAAGACGCTCGACGACGGCCAGATCCTCAGCATGAACTGGTACGTCAAGGGCATCGAAGGCTCCGTGCCGAAGTAATCATCTCGGCTTGATCCCGATGAATGCTGAAGGCCCCCTTCCCGGAGGGGGCCTTTTTCAGTGTCGTGGAAGTGACATAAAAACAACACGCCTCACTCAACTTGCGCGAGTCGCCTGCTTTTCATGCAGATTGCCAAGCTTATGGACAGTCTGCCGATTTCTGATCTTCCGCTTTTAGACAGAACATGGCTAAAAGGATCAATAGCTTGGCTGTTCAAGACATTTTTCGATCCCGTTTACCCGAGGCTTTCCATGACATTCAAGACCTTCCTCGGCGCCGCTGCTGCGCTCGCCATCGTCTCGCAGGCCTCGGCCGCTGATCTTGGCTCCAAGAAGCCCGCACCTGCCCCCACGCCGCTTCCCTATTTCCTGTTTTCGGACACGCAGGTGTCCTACTCGTTCTACACGGCCGCCAAGGAGCCGGGTCCGACAACCAATGGCCCGATCCAGAAGCACGTCATTTCGATCACGCATTTCGACGTGACCAAGTGGGGCACCAACTTCGTGAACGTCGACTTCCTGAGGTCAAACCATTTCGACCCGGCCAACAACAGCGGCAACGGCGCTCTGGAAGTCTATGGCCTGTATCGTGGCACGTTGTCGGGCAACTACCTTGCTGGTGCCAAGACATTCTCGGCTGGCCCACTCAAGGACGTCTCGCTTGAAGCTGGTTTTGACGCCAACACGAAGAACACATTCTTCGCACCTCAGAAGCGCCTTCTCGTTGCCGGCTTGCAGTTCGCCTTCGACGTTCCGGGCTTCCTGAATGTTGCAGTGCTCGCGGGCAAAGAATACAACCATTGCGGCGCATGCTCGACCGCGGGTCAAAATCTTGACCCTGAGTTCAAGACGAACGCGCACATCGAAATCGCCTATATGCAACCACTCGCCTTCACCGGCCTGCCACTCTCATTCGGCGGCTACACGAACATCGTCACGCCAAAAGGCAAGGACGGCGCCAATGTCCAGACGAAGACGGAAATCCTGTCGGATAACCGCCTGACGCTCGACTTCGGCAAGGTCGCCTTCGGCAAGGCCAAGACCATCGACACCTTCGTCGGCTATCGCTACTGGCTGAACAAGTTCGGCAACCCGTCGCATGGCGGCAACACCGGCGGTACGATCGAAAATCAGATCTACGTGGGCGCTGCCTTCCACATCTGATTTTCGCCTCTCGGCTCATCTCTTCCGAAGGGCGGCACCCTGGTGCCGCCCTTTTTCTTTGGACAGACCAAAGTCGAAGGTGATTGCCAGCCCGCTTGCGGATTTGTACGCTCTCGCGACAAGATAAAATCCGTGAATGGGAGAATTCAGATGACGATTTCCGTAAAGCCCCTGGATGCGCCGCTCGGGGCGGAAATCTCCGGCCTCGACGCTCGCCACATCACGCCGGAAGACCGCCAGGTCCTCATCGAGGCCTTCAACGCCTATCATGTGCTCGTCGTGCACGGCCCGACCATCACCGACGATGAACTGGTGGAATTCGGCAAGAGCTTCGGCCATATCGAAAAGGCCCGCAAGAAGTCGCCGCTGTCGGACCGCGACGACATCATGGTCATTTCCAACATCCGCCAGAATGGCGAACTCGTCGGCTCGCTGCCCGACGGCGAAATGTCCTTCCATTTCGACCGCATCCACCAGGTCCAGCCCTGCAAGGGCGCGGCGCTGCATGGATTGGAAATACCCCAGGAGGGCGGCGACACCTGCTTTGCCAATATGGTGCGCGCCTATGAGACACTGCCCGAGGCCACCAAGCAGCGGATCGAGGGCCTGACGGCGCTGAACACTTTCACCTATGGCGCGACCAAGGTCGACAGCAAGGACGAGATGGGCCCGCATGCCATCCACCCGATCGTGCGCCGCATTCCCGAGACCGGCAAGAAGGCGCTCTACGTCTGCCGCCTGATGACCGACAGCATCGTCGGCCTGCCGCGCGCGGAGAGCGACGCGCTCATCACCGAGCTCTGCGACCACATCGAGAACACCGGCCTGATCTACCAGCACAAGTGGAAGGTCGGCGACATTATCGTCTGGGACAATCGCTGCACCAGCCATGCGCGGACCGACTTCTCCGACCAGGAGCGCCGCCTCATGAAGCGCGTGACGATCGGCGACACCGTGCCGCCGCTGCAGTAGGATTTTCGTCATTGCGAGCGATGACGTGACACGTCTCCTCGTCATTGCGAGGAGCGCAGCGACGCGGCAATCCATCTATGCCTCACGTAGGGCCTCTGGATTGCTTCGCTTCGCTCGCAATGACGAAGCTAGGGGGGCGCGTCAGAGCTCTCTCCCCGTCATTGCGAGGAGCGCAGCGACGTGGCAATCCATCTGAGCCTCACGCAGGGCCTCTGGGTTGCTTCGCTTCGCTGGCAATGACGGAGCTGGGGGGGCGCCGAAATTTGCCCCGTTCACGCTCTCGACTTTGTTGCTTCCCCGACCCATCTCCCCGGACTAGAGTTCTGACACTCAGGCCAACAGCTCGTCCAGCGACGTGAGCGTGGATCTGATCGACGGGGGAGGTCTTCAATGCAACGTCTGAATATCAACGGAAAAGTCCACGAGGTCGATGCCGAGCCCGACACCCCGCTCCTGTGGGCGATTCGCGAGCAGGTCGGCCTGACCGGCACCAAATATGGCTGCGGCGTTGCCGCCTGCGGTGCCTGCACCGTCCATATCGACGGCGTGCCCACCCGCACCTGCACGCTGCCGATCAGCGGTGTCACTGCGACGCAGAAGATCGTCACCATCGAGGGCCTGTCGCCTGAGGTGACCCATCCGATCCAGAAGGCCTGGCTCGAGCTCGACGTGCC
>CAIWVR010000499.1 GCA_903916165.1 uncultured Hyphomicrobiales bacterium
GATCTCACGCCGCAAGCCAATGAATCCGACCGGCTCACCGTGTCGATCTGGGTCGCCCGCGACCGTCGCATCGTCACCGATCTCATTCCCGCACGCGAGGTGGCGTGATGAATTCCGCGCAACGCCCGAGCCGCAATGGCACACCCAACATTCATGTCTCCTTCGAATTCTTCCCGCCCAAGACCGAAGAGATGGAAGCCAGTCTCTGGGAGAGCATCGCCCGCCTCGCGCCGCTCGACCCGACCTTCGTCTCCGTGACCTATGGCGCGGGCGGCACGACGCGCGAGCGCACGCATGCGACCGTCGCGCGGCTGGTCAAGGAGACGCATCTGAAGCCCGCCGCGCATCTCACCTGCGTGGGCGCGACGCGCGACGAGATCGACGAGGTCGTGCGCGCCTATGCGCAGGCGGGCGTCCGCCACATTGTCGCGCTGCGCGGCGATCCGGCGGAAGGTCCGGGCTCCACCTATCGCGCCCATCCGGGCGGCTATGAAACGTCGACGGCGCTGGTCGCGGGCATTCGCGCCATCGGCGATTTCGAGGTGACGGTCTCGGCCTATCCTGAAAAGCATCCCGAGAGCCGCGATCTCGACCAGGACATCGACGTGCTCGAAGCCAAGGTCGATGCGGGCGCGACGCGCGCCATCACGCAGTTCTTCTTCGAGAACGAGAGCTATTTGCGCTACCTCAACCGCGTGCGCCAGCGCGGCATCACCATCCCGATCCTGCCCGGCATCGTGCCGGTGCAGAATTTCCGTCAGACCTCGAACTTCGCGAAAAAGACTGGCGCCAGCGTGCCGCAATGGCTCGCCGATCGTTTCGAGGGACTGGAGAACGACCCCGCCACGCGCCGCCTGATCGCGGCGGCTGTGGCCGCCGAGCAGGTGCTCGATCTGGTCGACGCGGGCGTCGAGGATTTCCACTTCTACACCATGAACAAGGCCGATCTCGTCTATGCGATCTGCCATTTGCTTGGCCTGCGCGCGACGCCCACATCCGCGCCGCATGTCATCGCCGCCTGAGGTTTCAAGTCCATGACCACGTTCACGCCGCGCGACGGCGCCGAGATCCGCTCCACACTGACTGCCCTCGCACAGGAGCGCATCCTCGTGCTCGACGGTGCCATGGGCACGATGATTCAGGATCGCAAATTCACGGAGGCCGATTTCCGGGGCGAGCTTTTCGCGCAATGGCCGCAGGATCTGCGCGGCAACAACGATCTCCTGATCCTCACCCAGCCCGAGGCAATCCGCGACATCCATCTCGCCTATTTTCTGGCGGGCGCTGACATCTGCGAGACCAACACCTTTTCCTCGACCACCATTGCGCAGGCCGATTACGGGCTGGAACGCTACGCGCCCGACCTCAACCGGCAGGGTGCACGGCTTGCCCGCGAAGCCGCCGATCTGGCGCAAGCGAAGGATGGCCGCCGCCGTTTCGTCGCCGGCGCCATGGGGCCGACCAACCGCACGGCGTCGCTCTCGCCCGATGTGAACGATCCTGGCTTCCGGGCTGTCACCTTCGATGATCTGCGCATCGCTTACGGGGAAGCCGCAACGGCCCTGATCGAGGGCGGCGTAGATCTGATCCTCATTGAAACTGTGTTCGACACGCTCAACGCCAAGGCGGCGCTGGCTGGCATCGAGGATGCCTTTGTCGCCACCGGCGCGCGCCTGCCCATCATCATCTCGGGCACGATCACCGATCTGTCGGGCCGCACGCTCTCGGGGCAGACAGCGGAAGCCTTCTGGATTTCGCTGCGTCACGCAAAACCCTTCGCCATTGGCCTGAACTGCGCGCTCGGTGCGCGCGAAATGCGCGCCCATGTCGCCGACCTTGCGCGCCTCGCCGACACATTCATCGTCGCCTATCCCAATGCGGGCCTGCCCAATGAATTCGGCCTCTATGACGAAAGCCCCGACTATATGGCGGCGCTGGTCGGCGAATTTGCCGATGCCGGTCTCGTCAACATCATCGGCGGCTGCTGCGGCACGACGCCCGCCCACATCCATGCGCTGGCGAAACGCGTCGCGGGCGTCGCGCCGCGGATTCCTGTCGAGGTCGCGCCCCTGCTGCGGCTTTCGGGGCTGGAGCCGTTTCGCCTCACGCCTGACATCCGCTTCGTCAACATCGGCGAGCGCACCAATGTCACGGGCTCGGCGCGTTTCCGCAAGCTGATCAAGAATGGTGAATATGCCGCCGCGCTCGACGTGGCGCGCGACCAGGTCGCCAATGGCGCGCAGATCATCGACATCAACATGGACGAGGGCCTGCTCGATTCACAAAAGGCCATGGTCGATTTCATCAACCTGCTCGCCGCCGAGCCCGACATTGCGCGCGTGCCGATCATGGTGGATTCGTCCAAGTTCAGCGTGATCGAGGCAGGCCTGAAATGCCTGCAGGGCAAGGCCGTGGTGAACTCCATCTCGCTGAAGGAGGGCGAGGAGAAGTTCATTCACGAGGCCAATATCGTGCGCCTGCATGGCGC
>CAIWVR010000500.1 GCA_903916165.1 uncultured Hyphomicrobiales bacterium
ACCTGTCCTACTTGCCCGACATTTTCTGTTGCCAGGACGTGTCGATATAGCGCGAGGCGTCGCCCTTGGCGGGGTTGCCGTAGACGCGGCGCAGGTCGAGCACCGAGTCCACGCCCTTCAGGTTCAGGGCCGCATTGCGGGTCAGGCCACCCGGCCCGGTGAGGCGCGACCAGATGTCCTCGGCATCGGCCTTCGACAGGCCCGGTGTGCGCTTCATCAGCACGTCGACCGCGCCGTCCTTGTTGTCGAACACATAGTTCTGACCGGCGATCACCGCACGCATCAGCCCGAGCACTTCTTTTTCATGGCCCTTCGCCCAGCTCTTGCGCACGGCATAGACGGAGCCCTGCGAATCGCCCAGCGCGGCCGCTGCGTCGTCGAGGATGTTGAACCCCTTCTTCTGCAGCTGGATGTCCTGCGGCGACGACAGGATACCGACCTGTGCGCGCCCGTCTTCGAGCGCCGCCATGCGCCCGTCGGTCGCGCCCACGGCGATGATCTTGTAATCCTTGTCGGTGAGACCCTTGCGCTTCAGGATCTCGTAGAGAACCGTTGCATAGCCCGACGCCACGGCATCCACTGCCAGGGTCTTGCCGCGCAAGTCCTCGTAGGTCTTGATCTCGGGCCGCGCCACGACGCTGTTCAGCCCGGAATGAACGCCCAGAATGGCCGTGAGATCATAGGCGTCGAATTTCACCGCGCCATCGCCATCCGTATAGGCGACGATATTGTCAAAGGCCGTGGTCACGAATTCGTACTTGCCGGCCATGATGTCGACCATCTGGTCCTTGGACCCGGCGGTCTTGTCGAGCGTGACGGCCAGACCCTCCTTGGCGAACAGGCCCTTGTCGAGCGCCACCCAGGCGGGAAGGTTCGTGGCGCCGCCAAAGCCGATCATGCGGATGGGCGTCGCGCCTTGCGCAAACGCCTGCGTCAGTCCGGTCAGGAGGAAGGCGCAGGCGAGCGTCGTGCGGCGTGTGATGTGGATCATGTTTCGCTCCCAGAGTTTTTTGTTCGTCATTGCGAGGAGCCGAAGGCGACGCGGCAATCCATCTTCGGGCGGCAACCGTCAGATGGATTGCTTCGGAGCTCACGCTCCTCGCAATGACGAGGCTGGCGTTACGGATAGCCCGGATAGGTGCGCTCGGAACCAAAGCCCCAATAATTGCGCAAGGTCTCCGGTCCCCAGGTCTTCGGACGCTGCGGCCGGTCCTGATGCCATGGACGCGGCTCGAAATAGCCGAGATCCTCATCCTTCATCAGGTCCATTTCGCAGAACATTTCGACGCGCACATTGTCGTGGTTGCGATGATAGCAGGCGACATTATGCCCGATGATATGGCGGCCTGGGCCCCAGACAAGGCGAATGTCGTTCTTCGCCAGCGTTTCCGCCGCACGATGAATCTCACCCCAGTCCTTCACCTCAAAGGCAATGTGATGCAGCTGGGGCTTGGGGTCGACGACGAAATTCACCGTGTGGTGATCGACGCCGCAGCGCAAGAAGGCAAAGAAGTCGCCGCGGAAATCCGACGTACGGAAACCGAGGAACTCATTGTAAAATTTCACAGTATCGACGACGCTTTCGACGCGATAGGCGACGTGGCCGAACTTCACCGGCATGATGCCGACCGCAGTCTTGTCGTCCGGCGCGAATTCATAATCCGCATAAATTTCAAGCAGCGTGCCCTTGTTGTCGTTGAAGCACAGAGCCTCCTTCACGCCGGGCGTGATGCCCATGCGGCGCTCGGACTTGACGCCTTCCTTCTGCAGTTTGGCGGCGAGTTCGCCCAGATCAGAGCCGGGCTTGATCTGGAACGACAGGCGCGGCAATTCGCCCGCTGCCGGCCCCTTCTCCAGCACCACGGCTTCCTGGCCCATCTTGGTCGCCAGCACCGCGCTTTTCGTGTCACGCGTCACCAGCGAGAGGCCAACGACGCGCGTATAATAATCGAGCGACCGCTCGAGATCTTCGACCGTGATGGTGGCGTGCGCCAGGCGCTTCACTTGAATCATGGGAGGGCTCCTTCTTGCTCTTGTCGGTTCAGCCGCCGATTGTGTGGGCGCGCACCTTCATGCGCAGCTCACCGAATTGCGGCAGGGAGTTGACGCGCACCACATCGCCCGGCTTCACCGGACCAACACCCTTGGGCGTGCCAGTATAGAGCAGGTCACCGGGGTGCAGGGTGTAGAAAGAGGAGGCGAATTCGATCAGGCGGCGGATGGAATAGACCATGTGCTGCGAGTTCGAGTCCTGCCGCTTCTCGTCGTTGACGTGGAGCGTGAAGGGAATGTCATCGACATTGGCAATCTCGTCGGCAGTGACCATCCACGGCCCGAGCGGCGTATAACCGTCAACCGACTTGCGGAAGGAGCGATCCTCCGGACCGCGCACCGTCATGTCGAGGCCCAGCGCATAGCCCGCGACATAATCGAGCGCATTGGCCTGCGAGATGTCGGTGCCCTTCTTGCCGATCACGATGACGATTTCCGCCTCGTGGTCGTTACGGCGATCGGGAAAGCGGATCGCAATCTCTTCCGCCATGCCGACCACGGACGAATTCGCCTTGAGGAAAATCCCGGCCTTGCCGAT
>CAIWVR010000501.1 GCA_903916165.1 uncultured Hyphomicrobiales bacterium
AAGGCGAGCGCATCGCCAAGGTGATGGCGCGCGTCGGCATGTGCTCGCGCCGCGATGCGGAGGCCTGGATCGAGGCCGGTCGCGTCTCAGT
The DNA here is from genome assembly GCA_903916165.1 of uncultured Hyphomicrobiales bacterium. Lineage (GTDB taxonomy): Bacteria > Pseudomonadota > Alphaproteobacteria > Rhizobiales > Beijerinckiaceae > Terripilifer. The sequence continues at coordinate 92 of CAIWVR010000501.1, forward strand.
CAATGGCGAAGTGCTGACGTCCGCCGCCGTCAATGTGACGCAGGAAGATCGCGTCACGGTCGACGGCAAGCCGCTGGCCGCGCGCGAACGCACGCGCCTGTTCATGTTCCACAAGCCGCGCGGCCTCGTCACCACCGATTACGATCCCGAGGGTCGCCCGACCATTTTCGACGCGCTGCCGGAAAACCTGCCGCGCCTCGTCTCCATCGGCCGCCTCGACATCAACACCGAAGGCCTGCTGCTGCTGACCAATGACGGCGGACTCGCTCGCGTGCTCGAGCTGCCCTCGACCGGCTGGCTGCGCCGCTACCGCGTGCGCGCCAATGGCTCGACCGACCAGGCCCAGCTCGACGCACTTCGCGACGGCATCACGATCGACGGCGTCGAATATGCCGGGATCGAGGCGCATCTCGATCGCGAACAGGGCGCCAATTGCTGGATCACGATGGGTCTGCGCGAAGGCAAGAACCGCGAGATCAAGCGCGTGCTCGAGCATCTCGGGCTGGCCGTGAATCGCCTGATCCGCCTGTCTTACGGGCCTTTCCAGCTCGGCGACCTTGAAGAAGGCCTCGTCGAGGAAGTCCGCACGCGCGTGCTGATGGACCAGATCGGCCCGACGCTCGCGCAGGAAGCGGGCGCCGATTTCGATTCGTCGCTGATCGACCGCACGCCGCTGCCCGACGCGCCCGAGCCCGGCCGCAAGCCGCGCGGCAAGCCCGGCCCGGTGCGTGGCTATGAGGAAGAAGCCGAGCGCCCCCGCAAAGATCGCCCGGTTGCAGGTCCCCGCAAGCACGTCTCCGTGCTGCGCGCGACGCGCGACGAACCCGTCAAGGGCGGCAATGAAAAGACCCAGCGCCGCCGCATCGAGCGCGCCTCGACCGCCGACCGCAACGGCCGCACCGTCAATGTCGAGCGCATCGTCGCGCCCCCGCGTCCGAAGACCGCCCGCAAGTTCGAGGGCGCGTCAGACGGCAAGCCGGAAGGCACGCGCAATGCACGCCGCTTCGCCAGCGAGCGCGATGGCGCCGGCACGTCGGGGGAACGTCCGCGCACGGGCCGCAACGCCAAGGACGCGGGCAAGCGCCCGGACCGTCGTGGCGAGAAGCCGCGCAACACCTTCATGCGCGATCTGGGCGCGCCCGAGCAGACCGAGCACAAGCCATGGGGCGACAAGCCGCGCGGACATGCGACATCCGAGCGGGGCGAATTCAAGCCGCGGGGTGAGTTCAAGCCGCGGGGCGACTTTGCCCCGCGTGGTGACCGCAGCGAGTTCAAGCCCCGTGGCGAAGGCAAGCCGCGCAGCGAGTTCAAGCCGCGTGGCGACAAGCCCGCTGGCAGACCTGCCGGCAAATTCGCAGGCAAGCCCGGCGGTCGTCCGGCTGGCAAGTTCGGCGGTGGCAAGCCGGGCGGTCGTCCAGGCGGCAAGCCCGGCGGCGCCGGTCCGCGTGGCCCGCGGACGCCCCGGTAAGCGTCGATGCGCATCGTCGGCGGCAAATTCAAGGGGCGGGGGCTGAAGGCCCCCTCCTCCTCCATCGTGCGGCCGACCTCCGACCGGCTGCGCGAGACGATCTTCAACATTCTCGCGCATGGTTATGACGATGCCTGCGAGGGCGCGCGCGTGATCGATCTGTTTGCGGGCACCGGCGCGCTGGGCATCGAGGCGATGTCGCGCGGTGCCACCGGCGGCCTGTTCGTCGACGACAGCAGCGAGGGCCGCGCCCTGCTGCGCGCCAATCTTGAGACGCTGGGCCTGTCAGGCATCGCCCGCATCATGCGCCGCGACGCGACCAAGCTCGGCCCCATGCCGCCGCAGGACAGGTTCACTTTAGCGTTTCTCGACCCACCCTACGGCCGCGACCTCGCGCCGCGCGCGCTGATTGCGTTACGTGACGGCGGCTGGCTGAACGATGGCGCACTATGCGTCGTGGAGGAAGAGGCGGCAGCAAAGGTGCCTATGCCGCAGGGATTTTCACTGCTCGACCAGCGCGAGAGCGGCGACACGCAGGTGC
>CAIWVR010000502.1 GCA_903916165.1 uncultured Hyphomicrobiales bacterium
CACCTGCATGGCCTGCAGGATCTGCCCGACGGAACGGCGGTCGTCATTGGCGGCGGATGGCGCTATCGCATTTTTGGCATCAGCGCTCTTAGTGTCAGGATTCTTGGTGTCAGAATTCTTTGTGTCAGGATTCTTGGTGTCAACGGCGATGGCGTCCGTGGCTTGGTCTTCTGCGTCATCGCGCTGACGGCGCGGGGCGCGCGCGGACAGCTTGGGATTGGGCGTGGCGGGCCTGGACATGGGGGCTTCCGCCTTGGGCGGTGCAGGCTCGGCGACTTGCGCCAGGTTCAGCGCCTCTTCGATCGCCGACAGCGCAGCGGCGGTCGGATCCTGAGCCTTGGGTTGTGTCGCCATCATTCGCCTCTTGAACTCACCGCACCGCCAGTTGGGACTGGCAGCCATGCTTGATGCCTGCGCCACTAAACGGGCCTCAGCACATGCGATCAGGCATTAACCAATCATCAATGTATCGAAACTTGCAGGAGCAGGAAACCTTGGCGGTGGCCTATTCGAAAACGTCGTTAACGGACGCTTCACCAAATCATCAGACCATCCCGAATCAAAGGCGGCGACTCGCGTCGGCCATTTTGATGCGTCGCTTTCCGCAGCGCTTGCTTCGATTTTGGATGGTCTTGAATGTCGATGTTTGCTCAGAAACTTGCACGTCCTGTAGCAGCCTCCGAAGCGGCGTTTCCGGCACCTATGAGGGCGTCGCAATCCCGACTTGGAACCATTTTGGACCTCGTTCATCTGGCGCGCCTGTCGCGCGGGGACAGGGCGCTCGAAATGCAATTGCTGGGTCAATTTGACCGCCAGGCCGTTGTGGCCGGGGCCAGATTGCGGGCCGCTGCTGATTCTGAGGCGGGCTTTTCGGTCTTGCGGATTCTTGCGGCCACCGCCCGGATTGTCGGGGCCTTTGCTGTGGCGGCGGCTTGCGACGGCTATCTCGCTGCTCTGAAAGACGGGCTGCCCGCGCGAGACCGGCTTCAGGCGCTGGATGCTGTTGAAGAGGAAATCAACATCGCGCGCGCCGCCATTTACGCCCTGCTGCCGCAAGAGGGCCGCTGAAATCACGCGCGCAAGCTTGGCAAAAAGTCCCCGGATCGATTAACTCCTGTGTGGTGCGCGGTGAACCGCGCTTGCAGCGGGGACAAATTCTTATGGTGCAGATCACTTTCATCGACGCAGCCGGCCAGTCACGTACCGTGGAGGGCGAGGTGGGCGCGACCGTCATGGAGACCGCGCTCAATTGCGACGTGCCGGGCATCGAGGCTGAGTGCGGCGGTGCCTGCGCCTGCGCCACCTGTCATGTCTATGTGGACGAAAGCTGGGTTGAGCGGATCCCGGCCGCCCAGCCCATGGAAGAGGACATGCTCGATTTTGCCTCCGATGTTCGCAAGACGTCGCGCCTGTCGTGCCAGATCCGCGTGACAGCAGACATTGACGGACTCGTGGTCAACACGCCCGAGCGGCAGGGCTGACCATGGCCGAGATCATCAAGACCGATGCGCTGATCGTCGGCGCGGGCCCGGTTGGCCTGTTTGCCGTTTTTGAACTCGGCCTGCTCGACATCAAGGCGCATGTGCTCGACATCCTGCCGATGGCAGGCGGGCAATGCGCGGAGCTTTATCCGGAAAAGCCGATCTACGACATCCCGGGCTTTCCGACGATCACCGGGCAGGGCCTTGTCGACAATCTCTTGCAGCAGATCGCGCCGTTCAGCCCGAGCTTCCATTTCAACGAGATGGTCGCGCAGGTCGAGCCCATCGGCACACCGGACGCGCCGCTGTTTCGTGTCACCACCGACGGCGAACTCGTGTTCGAGACCAGGGTCCTGCTGATCGCCGCCGGTGGCGGGTCGTTCCAGCCCAAGAAGCCACCGATCCCCGGCATTGACGCCTATGAGGGGACGTCGGTCTTTTACGCCGTGCGCAAGATGGACACGTTCCGCGGCCGTCACGTGCTCGTCGTGGGTGGCGGCGATTCGGCGCTCGACTGGGCGCTCAACCTGCAAAAGGTCGCCGACCGCGTGACGCTGATGCATCGCCGCGACGTCTTTCGCGCCGCGCCGCATTCGGTCAATGCGATGCGCGAACTGGTGCGCGACAAAAAGATGGACTTCGTGCTTGGCCAGGTGACGGGGCTCAAGGGCGATGGCGGACTGCTGTCGGCCGCCACCGTGCGTGGCGAGGACGGCACGAGCTTCGATCTCCCCTGCGACGCCATGCTGCCATTCTTCGGCCTGACCATGAAGCTTGGACCGATCGCGGACTGGGGGCTGAAC
>CAIWVR010000503.1 GCA_903916165.1 uncultured Hyphomicrobiales bacterium
GCCTTCGTGCGTCCCGCGAAAAAGCTGAACATCGGCGAGCGTATTGCCTTCGGCGACTCCTCAGATAGCGCGACCTGCTTGCTCGGGCAGTTGCACGCCGTTGTCGCGGAAAAGGGCGAGGGCGGCGAGGTGCTGCTCGACTTCTCGCTGCAGGGCGCAGCACTCGACGACGCCATCATGGCGCTCGGCCATATGCCGCTGCCGCCCTATATCGCGGGCAAGCGACCGGAGGATTCGAGGGACGCCGCCGATTACCAGACGCTTTTCGCCAACGAACCGGGTGCCGTGGCCGCGCCCACGGCGGGCCTGCATTATACGCCCGCACTTGTGGCGGCGCTGGAAGCTCGCGGCGTGAAGATCGTGCGCGTGACGCTGCATGTCGGCGCCGGCACCTTCCTGCCAGTGAAGGCCGATGACACGGCCGACCATCGCATGCATGCCGAATTCGGCGTGATCACGCCCGACGTGGCGCAGGCCCTGAACGAGGCGCGTGCGAAAGGCGGACGCATTGTCGCCACTGGCACAACCAGCCTGCGCATCCTTGAGACCGCCGGCGGCGACGATAATGTCGTGCGGCCGTTTGCCGGCGACACCTCGATCTTCATCACGCCGGGCTACCGCTTCAAGGCGGTCGATGTGCTGCTGACGAATTTCCACCTGCCGCGCTCGACGCTGTTCATGCTGGTCAGCGCCTTTGCGGGCCTTGAGCGCATGCACGCCGCCTATGCCCATGCCATCGCGCAGGAGTACCGCTTCTATTCCTATGGCGACGCCTGCCTGCTGGAACGGGTCGCGCGATGAGCATGGCCCGGGTCATCGCGCGCTGGGTCGATGACACGCTGGAAAGCCCGTTCGCGGTCGATGTCGCCATTGAGGACCGTCGCATCGTCGGACCGAGCCTCGCCTTCGGCTGCATCGACTATGACGGCGCGCGTCGGCCTTTCACGCTGGATGCGGCAGGCGTGATGGCTTTCGGACCCGGTGCCGAGATCTGGCGCACGGAACTGCGGGATGTCGAGATCCGCGTCGGCGTGACCTTCAGGATCTTCTGGCGGCAGGGCGACGAGGGCATCTACAAGATCGTGAAGATCGCCACGCCCGGCAGCAAGGGGTGATTCTTGCACCCGATTGAAGAGGGGCCAGGATTTGGGTATATTGAGGATCGGGGAGCGGGTTCGCGCCCGCCCCCCTGTTCTTACTTACGGAAGCTGACCCGGAGGTGGATTCTGAGGCCCCTCCGGGTTTTCCGTATCGTAAGAACGACGCTGATGGGAAATCCCATAAGCATCCTCCTCGTTTGCGGGGTGGCCTCCGGCCTCTGCCGGGGCGGCCAGATCCCCGGTCGGCGCGGCCTCCGACGCCTGCTGCTTTCGCCCGCAAACAGGTCACGCTAGCTCAAACTGGGCAATAGAGCGAGCGCACTGACCCGCGTCTCGTCGTTGCGCGCATGACAGAAGAGACGACATTGACCGAGACCGCCGCTTTCAGCTTTTCCGTCCATGCCCGCGATGGCGCCGCCCGCACGGGCGCGATCTCGATGCCGCGCGGTGAGATCCGCACCCCGGCCTTCATGCCGGTCGGCACGGCGGCCACCGTGAAGGCCATGTATACCGACCAGGTGCGGGCTTTGGGTGCAGATGTGGTGCTCGGAAATACCTACCACCTGATGCTGCGGCCCGGCGCGGAGCGCGTGGCCGAGCTCGGCGGCCTGCACAAGTTCATGAACTGGCCGCACCCGATCCTCACGGATTCTGGTGGATTTCAGGTCATGTCGCTGTCGAAGCTGCGCAAGCTGAACGAGAACGGCGTCACCTTCCAGTCGCATATCGATGGCGCGAAACATGTGCTGACGCCGGAGCGCTCGATGGAGATTCAGGCGCTGCTCGGCTCCGACATCCAGATGCAGTTCGACGAATGCGTGAAGCTGCCGTGCTCGGATGAAGAAGCTGAGCGCGCCATGCGGCTGTCGCTGCGCTGGGCGGAGCGTTCGCGCAAGGCTTTTGCCGGACAGCCGGGCCAGACCACATTCGGCATCGTGCAGGGCGGTGCCGTGCCGCATCTGCGCATCGAGAGCGCCAAGGCGTTGGCCGACATGGATTTTGGCGGGCTCGCCATCGGCGGCCTTGCGGTCGGCGAACCGCAGGCGGTGATGCTGGAGATGATCGACGTTGTCGAGCCCTATCTGCCGCAGGACAAGCCACGCTATCTGATGGGTGTCGGGACGCCCGACGATCTCATCGAATCCGTATCGCGCGGCGTCGACATGTTCGATTGCGTGATGCCGACCCGCGCCGGCCGACACGGCCTCGCCTATACGCATGCTGGCAAGGTCAACCTGCGCAACGCCAAACACGCCACCGACATGCGCCCGCTCGATCCGAAATCATCCTGTCCGGCGGCGCGGGATTATTCGCGTGCCTATCTTCACCATCTCGTCCGCTCGAACGAGATCCTCGGGATGATGCTGCTGACCTGGAACAATCTGGCCTATTATCAGGAGCTGATGGTCGGCATGCGCAAGGCGATTGCCGAAAAGCAGTTCGCTGACTTCAAGGAACAGGTCAAAAAGGATTGGCTGCGTGTGGGCGACAGTGCGGCGATGTGATGGGTCAGGGTGCTTTTGAGCATCAGGATCAGGCGAGCCATCGAGGCTCGACTGCCTTCGTCGTAGGCCTCCCGGATCTGTCTGGAAGATGCGAGGGGAGAGTGCCACCGCGACCTTCCTGAAAAAATAAAAGCAAGGATCAGCCCCCTCCGAGGTTGATACCTTGCTTTATCAGGCTCCTTGTCTCGCCCTATACCGGCCTTCTGATGACTGCTTGCGCAGCTCACGAACCAACGGCAGCTCAACGTCCGCCTTATGGTCCGCACCGGTAGAGGTTCCTCCCGCGACTTGGACTGCAGCACACATCCGGGTTGCCCCGAAGCGGCCTCCTTTTGGGATTAGCCTCATAATCCTATCCATCATTTCCGGGCTTGTCACTAGCCTTGTGCAAACTGCCTAAAAAATGTGCGCATGGTCATAAGTTCATGTTTAAACTATAACTTTTCTCGCAAAAGTTGACTGTGGCAAGGGGTTGGGTGCCTCGTTGCACGCCAGTCTTCACGGGGCTTCGTCTTGTGTTTTGGCGAGGTTTGCGTTTGATGCGCGAATGCGCCGGTTATGTACCGGAGAAATCGTGATTCTTCCCTGACAGCTTTGGATTCCAAGATGCGTCTTTCCCGATATTTCCTGCCGATCCTGCGCGAGACGCCGAAAGAGGCCGAGATCATCTCGCATCGCCTGATGCTGCGCGCGGGCATGATCCGGCAGGAATCAGCCGGGATTTATGCCTGGCTGCCGCTCGGACTGCGTGTTTTGAACAAGATCAACGCCATCGTCCGTGAAGAACAGAACCGGGCAGGGGCTGTCGAATTGCTGATGCCGGTGATCCAGTCGGCCGACCTGTGGCGGGAATCGGGACGCTACGATGATTATGGCAAGGAGATGCTCCGCATCACCGACCGGCACGAGCGCGACATGTTGTTCGGGCCAACCAACGAGGAAATGATCACCGAGATCTTCCGCGCCTATGTGCGTTCCTACAAGGATCTGCCGCTGAACCTCTACCATATCCAGTGGAAGTTCCGCGACGAGGTGCGGCCGCGCTTTGGCGTCATGCGCTCGCGCGAATTCCTCATGAAGGATGCCTATTCCTTCGATCTGGATGCCGAGGGTGCCCGCCATTCCTATAACAAGATGTTCGTCGCCTATCTGCGCACCTTCGCGCGGCTGGGCCTGACCGCGATCCCGATGGTCGCCGATACCGGGCCGATTGGCGGCAGTCTGAGCCATGAGTTCATCATCCTGGCCACGACCGGCGAGAGCGAGGTCTTCTGTCATCAGAACTACC
>CAIWVR010000504.1 GCA_903916165.1 uncultured Hyphomicrobiales bacterium
CGAGAAGGCAATGGTCTTGCCCGCATTGCCGGTCAGCGCAGTGATGGAACTGTCGGCGCGCGCATACCAATAGAGATCGCCGGCACCTGTCGATTGCGCGCCGATGATGCGGATGGGCGCGCCCTTGGAATAGGCGCCGATTGCGCCCAGCGTGCCGATCGCGACGCCGACATCCACCGCGCCCGAAATCACCGCCTGCTGCGTCTCGCCGGAGCCCTGCGTGTAGAGAATTTCCAGCTTGAGGCCGTGCTTTTTCATAATGCCGGCGCGCTCGCCGATTTCCGGGACGGAGGAATCCCAATTGCCGCGCTGCCCGGCGGCGATCTTCATGGCTTCCTGCGCGAAAGCGCCCTGCGTGACGAGCGCCGCAGCCAGCAGCGTTCCGGTGGCGACGAAGCGCCGGCCCATCTTGCCCAACATCGTTTCAACTCCCGTGGATGCGCCGCCTGTCAGCAGTCGCGATATGACCAGTCTTGGCTATTCCCGTCCGAAAAGCCAGAGGCTTACTCGGCCGCGACGTCGCCGGTTTGCCCGCTGGCGGCATCGCCATGTGCGCCCGACAATTGCCGCCAGTCGGTGCTCTTGGGCATGACACCCTCGAACGAGCGCAGGCGCATGCGGTTTTCAGGCGTGAGGGTCGAGCCGATCGCCGGCTCGCCTTTCATAAAGCGTTGCACGGCCTCCACCATGGTGCGGCGGAACTGGACGATGGCGAGGTCGCTGGCCCCGAGCCGCTCCTCGCCGCGTTTTGCGAGCTTGCCCATCGTCTCCCACATGGCGATGTCCTGGTTGGGAAACCCGCGGATGCCCGTGAAGTCGCCAAGCTTTTGTGCCTTGCGATCCTGCCCGTAGTTTTGCGCGCGGCCATTCAGCTTGTGATAGGTGGCGTCGAGATCAATGCCGATCTGCTGGCCGGTGAACTTGCGCCAGCTCTCCTGGTCGGTGCCTTCCTGGTCGCCGTCGCCCGGCGTCCAGGCCATCAGGTAGAGCACCGAATGCGCGTCATCGACGGGCATGTTCATCTGCGCGACATTATAGACATTGTTGGGCGGGATCAGCACATACATGGGTGCCACGAACAGCGTGATGCGCAGGTAATCATGTGTCTGCGACTGGGCGATCGGCTTGCGGATGGCGACATAGTGGAAGCCGAAATTGGTTTCCTCTGCCTGCAGACGCGGCGATTTGTCGGTCGAGGGCCGCTGCCAGCTGGTGCCGGTGGCCGTGGAACTGGCGACCTTTGCGGGGGGCATGTCGGTCGAGTGCAGGCTGGACGAATGCGCGCTGTCGATGGCACCTTCGAGACATTGCGCCCAATTGGCGTCGACATGCACTTTCAGGATGCTGACGCGGGCCTTGTCGGTCGGTGCGAAAATGGGGGGCTCGAACGCGGGCATGGTCTCGGCCGCACCCATCCAGACCCAGACGAAGCCGCCGGCTTCGCGCACCGGATAGGCCTTGTGCTTGACCTTTTCGGCAAAGCCCGAGCCGGGCGGTTCCGACGCCATTTCGACGACATGGCCGTCCACGTCCATTTTCCAGCCGTGATAGAGGCAGCGCAGGCCGCATTCCTCATTGCGACCATAGAACAGCGAGGCGCGGCGGTGCGGGCAGAATTCGTCCATCACACCGACACGCCCCTCCGTGTCACGAAAGGCGACGAGGTCTTCGCCGAGAATGCGCACCCGCACCGGGTCGCAGTCAGGCTCGGGCACCTCTTCGGAGAGACAGGCGGGAAGCCAGAACTGGCGCATGAGCTGGCCCATGGGGGCCTCGCCCTCCACGCGGCACAGAAGATCGTTTTCCTGATCTGTGAGCATGAGCATGTCCTTCCGAATTGGCCGCTTCGGGCGCTTGTCTTGATGGTCTAAACCGATAGAAGCGAAGAGCGCATCTGTCGAGCCTCAAGTGGGGCAGGGGACGCGCCAGCAATGCCCCGCCTCAAGAGCGGGAGGTCGGGAGGATCGGATGAGGTTGCAGGGCAAGACAGCGATTGTGACAGGTGGCGCGCGCGGCATCGGGGCGGCTTTTGCCGCGTGTTTGGCAGCGGAGGGCGCTGCCGTGCTGGTCGCCGATGTGCTCGACGGCGCGGCCATTGTGGCGCGCATCGAGGGGGCGGGTGGACGCGCGCTCTTTCACAAGACGGATGTGGCCAATGCCAGCTCCGTCGCCGCCATGACGCAGGCGGCGATGACCGCCTTCGGGCGCATTGACGTTCTCGTCAACAATGCCGCCATTTTTGCCAGCCTCGAGAAAAAATCGTTTCTCGACATTGAAAGCGATGAGTGGGACCGGCTCATGTCTGTCAATTTGCGCGGCCCGTTCGAATGTGTGAAGGCGGTCGCACCGCATATGATCGCCGCAAGATCCGGGCGGATCATCAATATTGCATCCGGAACTGTCTTCAAGGGGCAGACCGGTTTTCTGCATTACGTCACGTCAAAGGGCGGCGTGGTCGCCATGACGCGGTCGCTGGCGCGCGAGCTGGGCACGCATAACATCATTGTCAACGCCATCGCGCCGGGCCTGACGATGAGCGAGGCCATTGCTGGAAACCCGATGTGGAGCGGTGCGGCCTCGCAGCCGACGGTGAAAAGCCGTGCCCTGCAGCGCGATCAGCAGCCGCAAGACCTCACCGGGGCGCTGATTTTCCTTGCCAGCGACGAATGCGGCTTCATGACAGGGCAGTGTATGGTGGTCGATGGTGGCTCAGTGATGCGCTGAAAGCCCTTGTGGGGCTGCAGAAGTGTGCGGTTGACCTTTGGTTGTCCTGCAGAAACCGCCCAAAAGGGCTGTTTCTGTAGGTCGATTTGATGCTTGTGAACAAAAAGCTGCGGAAAATGGGCCTTAATTGTCGCGCGCGGCCTGTTGCGGATTATATTGCGGCTCTCGGGCGAGCGCCCGTTTGATTCGCGAAGGGAAACTCATCATGGCAAAAGCTGTTGCTAAGAAGGCCGCGCCCAAGGCCGCTCCGAAGGCTGTCAAGGCCGCCCCGAAGCCAGCCAAGGCCGCCGCCGTAAAGGCTGCCCCGAAGGCTGCTCCGAAGAAGGCCGCGACTGCCGCCGCCGGTGCCAAGGCTGCGACGATCACCGTCAAGCAGATCGCTGCACTTCTCGCCGAGGCACATGAGATGCCGAAGCGTACTGCCGAGACGATCATCACCGACATGGTCGAGATCATCACGAAGAACCTGAAAAAGGGCAACCGGATCCGCATCGGCGGCCTCGGCATCCTGCAGGTTCGCAAGCGCGCTGCCCGCATGGGCCGCAACCCTGCGACGGGCGAAGCGATCAAGATCAAGGCGTCCAAGAAGGTCGCGTTCCGCGCCCTCAAGGAACTCAAGGAATCCGTCTAGACCTCATAGATCTGCTTTTGAACACGAACGCCGGAGCTGCGATGCGCTGCTCCGGCGTTTCTTTTTGAAGGTCATGCGCCACACATCTTGGCAAGCAAGCCTGCGCTTTGAATTTTTCGCGCAAAAACCGCAATGCCAGCTTGCGTGCCGGGCGGCCTGAAACTGTGGTTTGTGATCTACGGGGCCGCGGGGCCCGTGCCAGCGTTCAGCTGAAAACGCGCAGGAAAATCTCGTGTCCCAGCGAAATCAGCACGCCGATCCAGATCAAGGCGAGCAGAACCACTGCCAGGAAGAGAAGATTGACCGGCGACGAATTCTTGTTCTCCGCCTCAAATCGTCCGGAAGCCTGCATGCGCAGGGGGGAGTTTTTATAGGTGTCCAGCTTGGCCATGATGTCGACTTCCCGCAATCCTAGGGATGACGTAGAGGAAGCTAAAGGCCTTGATGTTTCCAGTCAATTAACATTTATGCGCCCCCCTTTCGGGGGACGCACAAGGTTCTAGAGGGCCTGGTTGTAATAGCTGAGGTCGATGTAGCGCGCCGGATCGGTGAGCTTGGCACCCGTGCCATATTTGCTGCGCAGGGCCAGAACGGTGTCGACACCATCCATCAGCATCCCGGCCCTGGGAGTCAGGCCCGAGCGCGGCGACAGCAGGCTGTTCATGACGGCACCCGCCACCGGCGGCTTGATTTCCGGCATCCGCTCCAGAAGGATCCTGGTGGCCTCTTCCCGGTTGGCGGGGTCGAGCGTCCAGTCGAGACCGGCCAGATAGCCCTTGATATAGGCTTTCAGCGCGTCCGGATGGGCGGCGGCCCAGGCGCGGCTGGCGGCGAAGGAGCCGCCCTGATAGGCGGCGAGCATGTTGCTCGACGTGTCGAGCACCTTGAAGCCCTGGTTGCGGGCGATCGAGGTGAAGGGCTCGATGGTCAGCGTGCCGGCATGGGTGCCCGCCTTCACCGAGTCCCAGCGCTGGGGGGTCGCGCCGACGGCGACCATGGAATAATCGGCTTTCGTCAGGCCGTTCTTCTCAAGCATTTCATAGAGCACGAAAGCAAAGCCCGTCGACAGCGCATCGAGCGCCAGCGACTTGCCCCTGAGGTCGGCATAGGTGGCGATGTCTGGCTGCGTGACGAAGGCGAGTTCGACCTGCGTCGCGCCCATGAAGGCGAAGAAGTCCGGCACCTGCGGCAGTTTCACCGCGCCCTGGCCTTCCTGATAGGCGACGACATTGTCGAAGGCCGTGCCGGCAATCTGGAATGTTCCGGCGGCGAGATTTTCAGCCTGGAAGGCGGAGCTCGGGGTGGTGGTGAGGTTCACCGTAACGCCCGCCTGTTCGAACAGGCCCTTTTCCTGCGCGACGAAGATCGGCAGGTTCGGCGCGCCGGGGAAACAGATGATGTCGAGATGGGTGGTCATTGTTGTGTCTCCTGGTGTTTTTCAGTTCGTCATTGCGAGGAGCGAATTCGCTCCTCGCAATGACGATGTGATTCAAGCCGCCTTCTTCTTCGCGTCCTGGATGGCCTGCCAGATATGGTAAGGCGTCACCGGCATGGTGATGTCGCGCAAGCCGTAGTCCTTCAGCGCATCGACGACGCCGTTGACGATACATGACAGCGCCGGCGTGGTGCCGCCTTCGCCGCCTGCCTTGATGCCGAGCGGATTGGTCGGCGACAGCACCTGCGCGATTTCCGTGCGGAACGAGGGCATATTGTCGAAGCGCGGCATGCCGTAATCCATGAATGACCCCGCCAGTGGCTGCCCGGAATCAGGATCGATCTGGAACAATTCCCACATCGCCTGGCCGACGCCCTGCGCGATGCCGCCATGCGTCTGGCCGTGGACGATCAGCGGATTGATGCAGCGGCCGACATCGTCAACCGTGGCATAGCGCTTGAGGTCGATCCAGCCGGTTTGCGGGTCGATCTCGACCTCACAGATTGCCGTGCCGTTGGGGAAGACCGGTTCATGCATCTCATTGGTGAGGCCGATGTACAGGCCATCGGCAAGATCGCCGGGCAAAGTGAATTTTGCGGATTCCTTCGCCAGTTCGAACATCGAGAAGGTGCGGTTGGTCGCGCCATGATGGAAGCGCCCGTCGTCGAAGGTGATCTCGTCCTTCGCCTTGCCCAGCACATGGGCGGCAATCGCCTTGCCCTTGTCGATCAGCAAGGTGCTGGCCTTCGAGATGACGGTGCCCGCATGGCGCATCGAGCGGCCCGAATGCGAGCCGCCGCCGACTTTCACAATGTCGGTGTCGCCGATGATGATGGTCACGGACTCCACCGGCACATGGCAGAGATCGGCGACGACCTGCGCGAAACTGGTCTCGTGTCCCTGGCCTGAAGGCTGCGTCCCGATCACGCAGGACACCTTGCCCTCGGGATGAATGGTGATTTCGGCGCGCTCTTTCGGCGTGCCGATGGAGGATTCGACATAATTGGACAGGCCGACGCCATAGAGCTTGCCGCGCGCGCGCGTCGGCCCGGCGTGCCTCAGCACCCGTCCAGTCGGCGATGTCCATCGCCCAGTCCATGTTCTTCTCATATTCGCCACTGTCGTAGGTCGCGCCGACGGCATTGGTGTAGGGGAATTGGTCGGGACGCACGAGGTTCTTGCGGCGCAGCTCAATCTTGTCGAAGCCGCATTCGTGCGCTGCCGTGTCCATCAGCCGTTCGATGACGAAATTCACCTCCGGACGTCCCGACGAGCGATAGGCCTGCGTGGGCACGGTGTTGGTAAACACGGCGCGCGCCCGCAATGTGGCGACCGGGATGTCATAGGAGCCGGTGATGAGCCCGGAGCCCTTGCCGAGCGGCGACAGCGAGACGCAGCGCGAGCCGGCGTTCGACATGTTGTCGGAGCGCATGGCGAGAATCTTGCCGCTGGCGTCGAGCGCGAGTTCTGCCTTCACCGCCAGATCGCGGCCCTGATAATCGGTGAGGAAGGCTTCCGAGCGCGAAATGGTGTTCTTGACCGCGCGGCCGACCTTTCTGGCCGCCCACATGACAAGACCATATTCGACATAGACGCGGTTCTTCGTGCCGAAATTGCCGCCGACGTCGAAGGTCAGCACGCGCACCTGCTCTGGCTCGACGCCGAGCACCAGTGCCAGTTCGTTCTTCTGGCGCACGGCACCGCCGCCGCCGCAATGCAGGAGATAGCGCCCCGTGGCAGCATCGTAATCGCCCAGCGCCGAGCGCGGCTCGATGGTGACGCCGGTGACGCGGGGAATGTAGATATCCATCTTCACGACGTGGGCGGCGCTGGCGAAGGCGCGGTCGGTGCCGGCGACATCGCCGAAGGTCGTGTCGACGAAGACATTGTCGTGCGTCTCGTCCCAGACCGGCGCATGGCCCGGCTTGATCGCCTCGCGCTGGTCGACGA
>CAIWVR010000505.1 GCA_903916165.1 uncultured Hyphomicrobiales bacterium
ACGAAGGCCACGACCACGCCGACGCCGGGAATATGCACTGAGCTGTAAGTGTCCGGCGACAGCGCCGGCGGCATCAGCGGCTTGACCCAATTGTCGACCGTGTCGATGAACCACCACACAAGCCAGGAGGTCACAGCCAGCGGCCCGGCAATCACGAGGCCGGTGAAAAACCAGGCCCTGACCCGCGTCCCGAAGCTCGGACGGAACACGGCGCTGTCAGCAAGCGGTTCGTTGATCTCGTTCATAACCTGTCCATGACGCATGAAACTGGGAGCCAGCAGCTCCGATTGTCCTCTATCTATTCTACCGTGACGCTCTTGGCGAGGTTTCGGGGCTGGTCGACGTCTTTCCCCATGACCACAGCTGTGTGATAGGCGAGCATCTGCACCGGCACGGCATAGGGAATGGCGGCGAAATCCGGCGCCATTTCGGGCATGGCAATGGTCGCGAAGAACGGCACCGCCGATTCATGGGCGGCCCGCGCATCGCCGATCAGCACGATCTTGCCGCCGCGCGCCGCGACCTCCTGCATGTTGGAGACGGTTTTTTCAAACACCGCATCAAAGGGTGCCAGCACGATCACCGGCATGGCTTCGTCGATCAGCGCGATAGGCCCATGCTTCAGCTCGCCCGCCGCATAACCCTCGGCGTGGATGTAGGAAATTTCCTTGAGCTTCAGCGCGCCTTCGAGCGCAAGCGGATAATTCGTGCCCCGACCGAGGTAGAGGACATCCTTCGCCTTGGCGAGGTCGCGCGCCAGCGCCTCGATCTGCGGCTCGCGCTTGAAGGCTTCCGCCATGAGGCCCGGCATGGAGATGAGATCGGCCACCAGCTGCGCTTCGCGGCTGGCGTCCATCACGCCGCGCGCGCTGCCGAAACCGACCGCCAGACAGGCCAGAACCGCGAGCTGGCAGGTGAAAGCCTTGGTCGAGGCGACGCCGATTTCCGGCCCGGCCAGCGTCGCGGCCACGACGTCGCTCTCGCGCGCAATCGTCGAGGTCGGCACATTGACGACGGAAAGAATGTGCTGGCCGTGCTCCTTGGCGTAACGCAGGGCGGCGAGCGTGTCTGCGGTCTCGCCCGATTGCGACACCACGATCATCAATCCGCCCTCCACCATCGGCGCATCGCGGTAGCGGAATTCGCTGGCGACGTCGATCTCGACCGGCAGGCGGGCATAGCGCTCGAACCAGTATTTGGCGATCATGCCCGCATAATAGGCTGTGCCGCAGGCCGATATGGTGATCCGCGTCAGCGCTTTAGGATCGAATGGCAGGTCGAAGGGAAGCCGCACGGCACCCGCCGACATGTCGAGATAATGTGCCAGCGTGCGGCCGACGACCTCCGGCTGCTCATGGATTTCCTTCGCCATGAAATGGCGGTGATTGCCCTTGTCGACGAGAAAGGCCGAGGCCTGCGTCTGCACCTTGGGGCGACGGGCGGGCCTCCCATGCGCGTCGAAGAATTCTGCGCCATGGGGCCCCAGCACCACCCAGTCGCCATCGTCGAGATAGGTGATGGTGCTCGTGAAAGGCGCCAGAGCCAGCGCGTCGGAGCCCAGATACATCTCGCCCTCGCCCCAGCCGACCGCCAGCGGTGCGCCCTGACGCGCGCCAATCAGCAGATCGGGCGCGCCGTCGAAGATGAATGCCAGTGCAAAGGCCCCGCGCAGGCGCGGCAAGGCGGCCGCAACGGCATCGCGCGCGCCATGACCATTCTGCATTTCGTCGGTGACG
>CAIWVR010000506.1 GCA_903916165.1 uncultured Hyphomicrobiales bacterium
CGACCGCGACGATCGCGGCGGCGATCGTGGTGACCGTGGCGATCGTGGTGATCGTGGCGACCGCCGTGGCGGCCGTCCGGGCGATTCCGGCCGCGCTCCGCGTCCGCGTCGTGATGAGTTCGCCAATGAAGGAGGCCAGTTCTAATGGCTACCGCACCCCGTCGCCCCTTCTTCCGTCGTCGCAAGACCTGCCCCTTCACGGGCCCGAACGCGCCGAAGATCGACTATAAGGACACGCGTCTTCTGTCGCGCTACATCTCCGAGCGCGGCAAGATCGTTCCCTCGCGCATCACGGCGGTTTCCGCCAAGAAGCAGCGCGAACTGGCCCAGGCCATCAAGCGCGCGCGCTTCCTCGGCCTGCTGCCCTACGTGATCAAGTAGGACTGACCTTCGCCTTTCCCCGCAAGCCTTTCGAGGCCTGCGGGGAAAGGCGCTTTAATTGGCTGGACGTGACGCCCTTCCGGGATGATCCGCCCTAACCGCTCATCGCGGGACAGCAGAGACAACCATGCTTTTCAGGGTCTCCATTGCCATAGGCGCGGGTCTCGCGTCTGCGCTGCTCTTCTTCATTCCGGTGAAGGGGACGACCATTGCCATGGCGCTTGCCTTGCTCGGGCCGCTGCCCGTGATGATCGCCGGCCTCGGCTTTGGCCCGCGCATCGGCTTTGCAGCCACCGCCGCCGGCACACTCGCCATTTCCCTTGCGATCGACCCTCTGCTGGGCGCTTTCTTCGCCGCCTCGCTCGGCCTTCCTGCCTTCTGGCTCGCACGTCTTGCCGCGCAGACGATCGAGCCCACTGATCTCGATACGCCTGCCCCCTCCGCCTATTCGTCCGGAAAACTGCTGGCCTGGATCGCGATCCTGTCGGCGGCCAGCGCCATGCTGCCTGCCCTCGTGCTCGCCTTTCGCTTCGCCAGCATCGATGAAGGCGTCGCCGAGACGGCACGGCTCCTCGCGCCCGTCATGCGTCGCCTGCTTGGCGGCGAGGCCAACATTCCCTACCAGATGTCGGCCCCGGAATTCGCACGCGTCATCGTGCTGGCCATGCCGGCCTTGATCGCCGCCTGGAGCGTCTTCACCCTGTCGCTCAACCTCTGGCTCGCCGGCCGGATCGCCCGGATCTCGGGCCTCGAGGCACCGCGCAAGGACGACCTGCCGTTTGCCCTGCGGTTGCCGCGCGACGCGCTGCTCGTCCTGTTCGCCTCGATCGCCGCCTGTGCGCTGGGCGAGACGCCGCGCTTCATCGCCTCGCCGCTCACGGCGGCCTTGCTGATGGCCTATGCCCTGCACGGACTGGCTGTCGTGCACGGATTTCTGCGGGCCAACCCACTGCGCAGCGCGCTCCTCTTTGGCATCTACGCGCTCATTTTCATGACCGCGTGGCCGCTGCTTCTCGCCATGGCTATCGGCATTTTCGACAGCCTCATTCCCGTCAAAAGGCTTCCCGCGCCGCAAGCGCCCGCCGCCTGAACCCAGCCCCAAAGAAACGGAGACTTCCCATGCATGTCATTCTTCTGGAACGTATCGCCAAGCTCGGCCAGATGGGCGACGTCGTTCGCGTCAAGAACGGTTTCGCCCGCAATTTCCTGCTGCCCCGCAACAAGGCGCTGCGCGCCACTGAGGGCAACAAGAAGCAGTTCGAAGGCCAGCGCGTGACGCTCGAGGCCCGCAACCTTGAGCTGAAGACCGAAGCCCAGGCCGTCGCCGACAAGGTCGATGGCCAGACCTTCATCATCATCCGCCAGGCTGGTGAAACGGGTCAGCTCTACGGGTCGGTGTCGACGCGCGACATTGCCGAGGCGATCACCGCCGGTGGCGTGTCGGTCAACCGCAACCAGGTCGTTCTCTCGACCCCGATCAAGTCGCTCGGCCTGCATGTCCTGCCCGTGCAGATGCATGCCGAAGTCCAGGCCTCGGTGACGGTCAACGTCGCGCGTTCGAACGAAGAAGCCGAACGCCAGGCCAAGGGCGAAGAGCTCAACGATCGCGAAGAAGTGTCGATGGACGATCTCGGCCTCGAGATCGGCGCGGCACTCGCTGCATCGAACGGCAGCCTCGGCGACCGCTAGGACTTTTCGCTTTGCGCATGAAACGCCTGCGACGCGAGTCGCGGGCGTTTTTCGTTGCGCTCGTCATTGCGCGCGCAGCGAAGCCATGACGGCCCACGTGGCATTTGATTCGGCGTGTCAAGCCAAACCCTGACGTTACTTTGTCCGCCTGTGCGTAACGGGTATTCGAGGCGCGTTTGCGCCAGTGTGGCTTTCGCGCTCTCGCAGCGGACCGCGCGGAATGGCACAAGGAAACGGCCAACGGCGCGCGGGCTGACAGGCTGCCTGCAGTTGGCCCGCCAGACCAGCGGGCGTAGCATCGCGCGTCTGGACGAGATTTGACATCGCGTACCCGCACTCCGTCATCCGAGACACATGTCAGCTGTCGAAAACTACTCCGGGCGATTTCTCGCGGCCGTTGAATCGGCCACGCCTGCCTATCGCACGCCCCCGCACAACATCGAGGCGGAGCAGGCGCTGATCGGTGCTGTGCTCGTCAACAATGATGCCTTCGATCGCGTTTCGGACTTCCTCAAGGCCGAGCATTTTTCGGAAGAACTCCACCGGCGCATTTTTGAAATCGCCTCCCAGCTGATCCGCGCCGGCAAGGTGGCCACGCCCGTCACGCTGAAAACCTTTCTGGGCGAGCATGATCTGGGTGGCATGACCGTGCCGCAATATCTCGCACGCCTCGCGGCGGAAGCAACCAGCGTCATCAATGCGGAAGATTACGGCCGCACGATCTACGATCTCGCAACGCGCCGCCAGCTGATCAATATCGGTGAGGAGATCGTCAACACGGCGTATGATTCCCCCGTCGACGCCGAGCCGCGCGAGCAGATCGAGGAGGCCGAGCGCCGCCTCTATTCCATCGCCGAACAGGGCCGCTATGACGGTGGCTTCGTGCGCTTCTCCGACGCGCTCACCGCCGCCATCGACATGGCCGCGAAAGCCTATGAGCGGGATGGCAAGCTTGCGGGCATTGCAACAGGCCTGCTCGATCTCGACGCCAAAATGGGCGGCCTGCAGCGCTCCGACCTAGTGATCATTGCGGGACGCCCCGGCATGGGCAAGACCGCGCTTGCCACCAATATCGCCTTCAACATCGCCAAGGCCTATGAATTCGAACTGAAGCCCGATGGCTCGCATGAAACGACCAACGGCGGTATCGTCGGCTTCTTCTCGCTCGAAATGGCGGCCGAACAGCTCGCCACGCGTATCATCGCCGAACAATCGGGCGTTCCCGGCTACAAGATCCGCCGCGGCGACATGACCGACCATGAATTCCACCGCATCGCGGAAGCGGCGCGCGTCATGCAGTCGATCCCCTTCTATATTGACCAGACCGGCGGCATTTCCATCGCGCAACTCGCCGCGCGCGCACGCCGCCTGAAGCGCCAGCGCGGGCTTGACGTTCTGGTGGTCGACTATCTGCAGCTGCTGTCGGGCTCGAAATCCAAGGGTGAGAACCGCGTACAGGAGCTGACCGAGATCACCACGGGGCTGAAAGCCCTAGCCAAGGAGCTGAACGTTCCGATCATGGCCTTGTCACAATTGTCGCGTCAGGTTGAAAACCGCGAGGACAAGCGGCCGCAATTGTCGGATCTGCGCGAATCGGGTTCGATCGAGCAGGATGCTGACGTGGTCGCTTTCGTGTTTCGCGAGGAATATTATCTGAATGGCAAGCAGCCTGCCCCGGGCACGGACGAACATCTGAAGTGGCAGATGGACATGGATCGCGTCCACGGCAAGGCGGAAGTCATCATCGGCAAGCAGCGTCACGGCCCCACCGGCATGGTGCAATTGTCGTTCGAGGCCGAGATGACACGCTTTGGCAATCTGGCGAAGGAAGATCACATGCCCGAACGCATGGGCGATTGACGACGTGCAATTGACCAAGAGCAATGGATCATGACCGAGACATCCGGCCCGGAGGTCGCCGATTCGCAGGCTGTCCTCACCATAGATCTCGCCGCCCTCGCCGCCAATTGGCGTGCCCTGGCGGAGCGCGTGGCGCCAGCTGAATGCGGCGCTGTGGTCAAGGCCGACGCTTACGGGATCGGCATCGAGGCGGCGGCCCCCGCGCTCGCCAAGGCCGGGTGCAGAACCTTCTTCGTCGCCCATGCGAGCGAGGGGCGCCGCGTGCGCGCCGTCGTGCCGCATGCTGTCATTTACGTGCTGAACGGCTTGCTGGCGGCCTCGATTCCCTCGCTGCTCGCGCATGATCTGCGGCCGGTGCTGGGCTCGCTCGATGACGCCGCCCTTTGGGCGCAAGCTGGCGCGGGTCGCGCCTGGGCGCTGCATGTCGACACGGGCATGAACCGGCTCGGGGTCGCCCCCGGAGATGTCGCGTCCATCGCGGACATGGGGCTCGTCATTGACGTGCTGATGACGCATTTCGTGTCATCCGAAGCCGCGGACGACAAGACCAATGACGCCCAGATCGCGCGGTTCGCCAGCGTGCGTACCGCCCTGCCGCAGGCGCGCGCGAGCCTTGCCAATTCCTCCGCCTTGTTTCTTCCGCAAAAGCCCTATGGCGCTCTCGTGCGTCCCGGCTATGCGCTCTACGGGGGCAATCCGACGCCAGGCACCGAAAATCCCATGCAGGCTGTCGTGCGGCTCGAAGCACAGATCCTGCAGATACGGACCGTCGAGACCGGCGAAACAGTCGGTTATAATGCGCAATGGACGGCAAGGCGCCGCACGCGGCTGGCGACAATCGGCATCGGCTATGCGGACGGCCTGCCCCGCGCCGCCATGGGCATTGACGACCGTGCCGGCGGCGAGGCCATGGTTGCCGGCGTGCTCTGTCCGTTTGCGGGACGCGTGTCGATGGATCTCACCATGATCGACGTGACCGACGTCCCGAAAGAGCGGCTCGCGGGCGCGACCGCCGTGCTGCTCGGCGACGGGATCAAGGTCGATGATCTGGGCCGCCGCTCGGCGACCATCGGCTATGAGATCCTGACGCGTCTGGGTGCGCGCTATCATCGGGTTTATCTGGGCTGAGTGTGTCCGTCTCCCGTTTTGGCGGGAGAAGCTGCACCGCGACGCGGGACGAACGCCCGTCAGACTCGCCAAAGGTCAAATGTTCCTGTAATGTTCTCACCTGATTCCAGAGGTTGCGAACATGTCCGAATCCGATCGCCCAGGCCCGGCCCGCTACGTCGCCGAACAGCTGTCGCGCGCCCGCGCCCATGCCGACATTGCCGCTCTCGTGCGCGAATCGCTGGAGGCCCTGCGCTTGTCCGAGCGCGCGCTCGAGGAACAGCTCGGCGACCTGCGCTGCTATCTGGGCCACGAGGGCGTTTCGGGCGAACAGGCGCGGGCGAACTGACATGGCCAAGGCGCGCTCTCTCTTCACCTGCCAGACCTGCGGCGCGGTCTCGCAACGCTGGGTCGGCCGCTGCGAATCCTGCGGCGAGTGGAATTCCATCATCGAGGAAAACACCGGCTCCGGCATTGGCGCGCAGGCGGCGATGGGCGCGCGCAAGGGGCGCGTCTTTGCGCTGGAAGGGCTGTCGGGCGAAAACAAGCCGGCACCGCGCATCGTGTCGGGGATCGGCGAACTCGACCGCGTGACCGGCGGCGGCTTCGTGCCAGGCTCCGTGCTTCTGCTGGGCGGCGAGCCGGGCATCGGCAAGTCGACGCTGCTGATCCAGGCCTGTGCGACGCTCGCCAACAAGGGCCATCGCGTCGTCTATATTTCGGGCGAGGAGGCCGTCGCGCAGGTGCGGCTGCGCGCCGAACGGCTTGGCCTCGCCAAGGCACCCGTCGAACTGGCGGCGGAAACCAGCGTCGAGGACATTACGGCAACGCTCATGCAGGGCACACGCCCGGCACTGGTCATCATCGATTCCATCCAGACCATGTGGACCGACAAGGTCGAGGCAACGCCCGGCACTGTGACACAGGTGCGCGGCGCGGCGCAGGCGCTGATCCGCTACGCCAAGACGAGCGGCGCGACCGTCATCCTGGTCGGCCATGTCACCAAGGACGGCCAGATCGCAGGTCCCCGCGTGGTCGAGCATATGGTCGATGCGGTCATCTCCTTCGAGGGCGATGGCGGCCACCATTTCCGCATCCTGCGCGCGGTGAAGAACCGTTTCGGGCCGACCGACGAAATCGGCGTGTTCGAAATGACCGGCCTCGGCCTGACCGAAGTCTCGAACCCGTCCGCCCTGTTTCTTGCCGGGCGTGACGCCTCGGCACCGGGCGCGGCCGTTTTTGCGGGCATGGAGGGCACGCGCCCCGTGCTGGTGGAAATCCAGGCGCTGGTGGCACCCTCGTCGCTGGGCACGCCACGCCGGGCCGTCGTCGGGTGGGAGACGTCGCGCCTGTCGATGGTCATTGCCGTGCTGGAGGCCCATGCCGGCGTCCGCCTCGGCCAGCACGACGTCTACCTCAATGTGGCCGGCGGCCTGAAGATCGGCGAACCCGCCGCCGATCTCGCCGCCGCGGCGGCGCTTGTGTCGTCGCTGACCGGCTCACGGCTTCCGCCCGACACCGTGTTCTTCGGCGAGCTTGGCCTGTCGGGCTCCGTGCGGCCCGTCATCCACGCCGGACTGCGGCTGAAGGAGGCGGCAAAACTCGGTTTCGCCGCTGCGGTCGCCCCGCCCGTGGCGCGCGAAGGCGAAAAATTCGCGTTGCCGACCCGCTCCTGCCAGCATATTTCGGCACTCGTGGCCGATATTGCCGCCGGCAGCGCCGCACAGGCCACCCCGCGCGCTGGCGAACGAGCAAAACCGGCGACCTTACGCGCGTGAATGTGACCGCTCTTTGTATGATCCGGGGACATCTTTGCTTTTGACCTGCGAACAAGGCCCGTGCAGGGGTGACGCGAGCGAGGCCCTTGGGGTATAGAGAAGCCGCGTTGCGACACGCATCGCCCTCCGAATCATAGTCGCCAGCGGCGAGGCCCGAACCCATGCCTTCTTATCTCGACATCGGACTCATCGTCGTCGTCCTGATCTCGGCATTGCTGTCGATGCTGCGCGGCTTCACGCGCGAGGTGCTCGCCATTGCCTCCTGGGGAGCAGCAGCGGCGATGGCCTATTACTTACATCCCCTCCTCCTGCCGCTGATGAAATCCTACATCGCCAAGGACCAGATCGCGCTGGCGGCGGCGGCCGGCGTCATCTTTTTCACCATGCTGATCGTGATCTCGGTCATCACCGTGCGGCTTTCCGATCTCATCCTCGACTCGCGCATTGGCGCGCTCGACCGGTCGCTCGGCTTTGTCTTCGGCGCGGGCCGTGGCGCGCTCCTGTGCGTGGTCGCCTTCGTTTTCTATTCCTGGCTGGTGCCGGCCAAGGCGCAACCGGTTTGGGTGAAAAACTCCCGCACCGTGCCCATCCTCACCGCCACCGGGGACCGTCTCATGTCCATGCTGCCGGACGATCCCGAAAGCGCCATTCTCAGCCGGTTCAAGAAGCCCAAGGGCGATGAGCCAATGCCCGAGGAAGCCGCTCCGCCCGCACCCGCTCCGGGCGGCGGACGCCGGACCTGATCCCTCCCTCCCGCCTTTGACCCCGTGCGGATATGCGCATGCGACAAAAGCGGGTTGGCTCACGACCCAGGATCTGTCCCGGAGCATGGGACGTCCTGGCCAATCAGGGCGCGCCTGCGCGGGCCTGCCGTAAATCAAGCTCTATCGGCCGGCAAGGCCGGAAGGAGACCTCGATGATGAGCGCTGCCGACACCTCGCCCGTGACGCACGATTTCGATCCCGATGCGGACCGCCTGCGCGAAGAATGCGGCGTATTCGGCATTTTCGGCCATCCTGAAGCTGCTGCAATCACGGCGCTTGGCCTGCATGCGCTCCAGCATCGCGGGCAGGAAGCCGCTGGCATCGTCGCCTTTGACGGACGCCGCTTCAATTCGGAACGTCGCCTCGGCCTTGTCGGCGATCATTTCTCCTCCCATCAGGTGATCGACCGCCTGCCGGGCTCAGCGGCCATTGGCCACGTCCGCTATTCGACCACCGGTGAGACCATCCTGCGCAACGTGCAGCCGCTCTTTGCCGAACTCGACACCGGCGGCTTTGCCGTCGCGCATAATGGCAATCTTACCAACGGCCTGACGCTCCGCCGCGACCTCATCAAGGAAGGCTCGATCTACCAGTCAACCTCCGACACTGAGGTCGTGCTGCATCTCGTCGCGCGCAGCCGCAAGCCGAAAATCCTCGACCGTTACATCGAGGCGCTGCGCGCACTCGAAGGCGCCTATTCGCTCGTCGCGCTCTCCAACAAGAAACTGATCGGCGCGCGCGATCCGCTCGGCATTCGTCCCCTCGTGCTGGGCGAACTCGACGGCCATTATATCCTCGCCTCCGAGACCTGCGCGCTCGACATTATCGGCGCC
>CAIWVR010000507.1 GCA_903916165.1 uncultured Hyphomicrobiales bacterium
CCCTTCGTCATTGCGAGGAGCGTGAGCTCCGCGGCAATCCATCTTCGGGCGGCTACCGCCAGATGGATTGCTTCGCTGCGCTCGCAATGACGAAGGGAACGATGGCGCGAAGCCGGAGCGCGATCAAGAGGCCCTAGTGCGCCTCGTCCCAATTGAGCGCCGCCTTGGCGTCGACCTGCAGCGGCACGGCCAGCTGCAGCGCCGGGTGCGGCGCATCCACCATCACGCGGCGCACCACGGGGATGGTCGCCGCGATTTCGTTTTCGGGCACTTCGAAGACGAGTTCGTCATGCACCTGCAGCAGCATTTGTGCGGAGAGTTTGGCTTCGGCGAGCGCGCCATCCATGCGCACCATGGCGCGGCGGATGATGTCGGAGGCCGACCCCTGGATCGGCGCATTGATTGCCGCGCGCTCGTTGAAGGCCCGCTCGGAGGGGTTGGAGGCATTGATGCGCGGATAATGGCACTTGCGCCCGAAGATGGTCGTCACCAGCCCGTTCTCTCGCGCGACTTTTCGCGTCGCTTCCATGTAGTCGCGGATGCCCGGGAAGCGTTCGAAATATTTCTTGATATAGGCGCCCGCCTCCTCGCGGCCGATGCCGAGCTGGTTGGCGAGGCCGAAGGCGGAAATGCCATAAATAATGCCGAAATTGATCGCCTTGGCGCGGCGGCGCACCTCCGACGGCATGCCCTCGATCGGCACGCCAAACATTTCGGATGCCGTCATGGCGTGAATGTCGAGACCCTCCGCGAAGGCGCGGCGCAGCTGCGGAATGTCGGCGACATGGGCGAGGATGCGCAATTCGATCTGCGAATAATCCGCCGACAGGATCTGCTTGCCCGGCGCCGCGACGAAGGCGGTGCGGATGCGCCGGCCCTCCTCGTTGCGCACGGGAATGTTCTGCAGGTTGGGGTCGGAGGATGACAGCCGGCCCGTCGTCGTGAGCGCCATCGAGAAGGAGGTGTGCACGCGCCTGGTGCGCGGGTTCACAAAGCCCGGCAGGGCGTCGGTATAGGTCGATTTCAGCTTGGCCAGCTGGCGCCATGCGAGAATGCGCGAGGGCAGTTCGTGGCCCTGTTCGGCAAGCTCGTCGAGCACGCTGGCCGAGGTCGACCAGGCGCCGGTAGCGGTCTTCTTGGCTCCCGGCAGGCCCATCTTGCCAAACAGGATGTCGCCCAGCTGCTTGGGCGAACCAAGGTTGAAGCTCTCGCCCGCAAGCTCGTGAATCTCGGATTCCAACCGCGCCATGCTTTGCGCAAATTCGCCCGACAGGCGCGAGAGGATCGCCCGGTCGATGGAGACGCCGCGCTGCTCCATGCGCGCCAGCACCGGCGACAAAGCGCGGTCGAGCGTCTCGTAGACGCGCGTCATGCCTTCTGCGACGAGGCGCGGCTTGAAGAGACGCCAGAGCCGCAGCGTCACGTCGGCATCCTCGGCGGCATATTCGGTGGCGCGCTCGATGGGCACGCGCGCGAAGCCGATGAAGCTCTTGCCGGTTCCCGCAACCTCGCCGAATGGGATCGTGGTATGGCCGAGATGCTTGGTGGCGAGCTCGTCCATGCCATGCCCGTTGAGGCCATTGTCGAGCACATAGGACATCAGCATTGTGTCGTCGAAGGCGCGGACCTCGATGCCAAGCCCCTTGAAGATGTGGCGATCGAATTTCATATTATGCGCGATTTTCAGGACGCCGGGATCTTCCAGCAGCGGCCGCAGCCTGTCGATCACCGCCGCGCTGTCGAGCTGGCCGGGCAGCAGGGCGGCACCGCCGAACAGGTCGCCCGATCCCTCGCCACGATGGGCGAGCGGAATGTAGCAGGCGCGCCCCGGCGCGGTCGCGAGCGACACGCCGACGAGATCGGCCTGTAGCGAATCGAGCGAGGTCGTCTCGGTGTCGACGGCAAAGACACCCGCTTCCAGGGCTTCCGCGATCCAGGCGTCGAGACGCGCCATGTCCTGCACGGTCTCGTAGCGGTCGCGCGCGATGACGGTGGTTTTCGCGTCTTCCAAGCGTCGGGCGGCGAGGGCCGCCGGCGAGGCGGTTGCGGGCGCGCCGGCCCTGGCGGGCACCACAGGCGCGGGCGCAGCAGGCACTGGCGCTGCGGGCGGCGTAATCGCCTCGCCATTGCGTCCACGCCAGCCACCGGTGCCTGCAAGCTCCGGATCGGCCTCAATCTCGCTGGCGTCCACGCCATAGATCTCGGCGGTGCGCTTGGTGAGCGTGGAAAATTCCAGCGCCTTCAGGAAGGCGACGAGCTGGCGCCCGTCCGGCTCGAACAAAGTGAGGTCGTCGAGCGGCGTCTCGCAGGCGACATCATCGACCAGCTGGACAAGCTGGCGCGACAGGCGGATCAGGGCAACGCTCTCGGGGTCCGTGAGGTTTTCGCGGCGCTTGGGCTGCTTGATCTCATGCGCGCGCGCCAGCAACGTGTCGAGGTCGCCATAGTCGCCGATGAGCTGGGCGGCGGTCTTGATCCCGATGCCCTTGGCACCGGGCACATTGTCGGTGGAATCGCCCGCCAGCGCCTGCACGTCGACCACGCGGTTGGGCGGCACGCCAAAATAGTCGA
>CAIWVR010000508.1 GCA_903916165.1 uncultured Hyphomicrobiales bacterium
CCGTCGAATAATGCGCGTCAAAGATCGCCCTGGTGCTCAGCGTCACGGCAAGCGGCATCGAGCCGCCGGTAATTCCCTTCGCAAGGCACATGATGTCGGGAGATACGCCCGCCTGTTCGCAGGCGGTGAACGTGCCGGTGCGGCCAAAGCCGGTCATGACCTCGTCGGCAACGAACAGTGTGCCGGTCTCGCGGCAGATCTCCCGCAGGGCGCGCAAAATCTGCGCGGAATAGGTCAACATGCCGCCCGCGCCCAGCAGCAGCGGCTCGACGATCAGCGCGGCGACATCGCCCGCAGCGCAGGCTTGGCGCAGAGCATTCAGCGTGTCCTCCTCGCGTCCCGCATGGGGGAAAGGCAGGCGCATGACGTCGAACAGCAGCGGTTCGTAGGCGGCATTGAACACGCCGCGCGCACCCGTCGCCATCGTGCCGATCGTGTCGCCATGATAGGCGTGCTCCAGCGCGGCGATGCGGGTGCGCCTTTCGCCTGTGTTGCGCCAGAAGCCGAGCGCCATTTTCAGCGCGACTTCGACGGCGGTCGAGCCGCTGTCGGAATAGAAGACATGCGCGAGATCGCCGCCGACGCGTGCGAGCAGGCGCGACGCCAGCTCTTCCGCCGGGCGATGCGTGAAGCCGGCGAAGATCACCTGGTCGAGCCTGTCCGCCTGATCCTTGATCGCCTGCACGATGGCGGGATGGCGGTGGCCATGGGTCACCACCCACCAGGAGGAAATCAGGTCCAGCAGCCGCGCGCCGTCATGCGTTTCCAGCCAGGCACCTTGCCCGCGCGCGATCTCGATGGCTTGGGGTGCCAGCGCATGTTGTGTGAATGGATGCCAGACCGGCGAGGTCACGGGCGCGCTCCGAAATCGGCGAGGTCGAAATTTTGCGCGAAGGCCTGCGCCAGATTGTCCCGATTGAGCTCTTTCAGGATCGGCAGGCGTCCGAGGCGGCGCACGCCGCCCATCTCGCAGATGGTTGTTTCACTGTCCTCATTCGCATCGCCCAGAAAGGCGACGCCCAGCAGAGGCAGGTCGCGCAGGCGCAGGGCCTCGATGGAGAGCAATGTGTGATTGATCGTGCCCAGACTCGTGCGCGCGCAGAGCACGATCGGCAATTGCCATTCCATGAACAGATCGATGGCGAGCCAGTCGCGTCGCAGCGGCACCATCAGGCCCCCGGCACCCTCGATGACAAGCGGGCTGACGGCAGGCAGTTCAAAGGCGCGGCGGCTGATGGTCAGGTCTTCGAGTTCCGCCGCGCGATGCGGCGAGAGCGGTGCCTGCAGGCGATAGGCTTCGGGTATGATGCGATGACGCGGCAGGCCAGACAGGCGGCGCACGGTCTCGCTGTCGGTTTCCTCGTCGAGCCCGGCCTGCACGGGTTTCCAGTAATGGCCGAGCCAAGCGCCCGCGAGCGCCGCCGAAAAGACGGTCTTGCCGATCCCCGTATCGGTGCCGGTGACGATGACGCCATTCATGCCGCGACATCCTGCATGTGGCGCGCAAGCGCGGCGCCCAGCGCATCGACCTCCAGCGCATCGAGGCGCGAACTCAGGGTGATGCGCAGCCGCGCCGAGCCTTCCGGTACGGTCGGCGGGCGGATGGCGCGCACGTCAAAGCCATCCTTTGCGAGCGCATCCGACATCGCCGTCGCGCGGCGGTCGGCGCCCAGAATCACCGGCTGGATGGCGGTGCCCGTGCTGGGCAGGCCGAGATGCGCGAGATGGCCGGCCAGTTGCGCAATGCGCGCCTGCAGGGCCGCGCGGCGGTCGTCGGCACCCGCGCAGAGGCGCAGCGCCGTGCGCACCGCGCTGGCGATCAG
This sequence comes from uncultured Hyphomicrobiales bacterium, assembly GCA_903916165.1. Classification (GTDB taxonomy): domain Bacteria; phylum Pseudomonadota; class Alphaproteobacteria; order Rhizobiales; family Beijerinckiaceae; genus Terripilifer. The sequence goes on from CAIWVR010000508.1 coordinate 1,824, forward strand.
CGGCGAGGGCGCGGTTGCGTAGATGAAGGGTTTGCAGCGGTTGATCATGAAGCGGCGCAGCAGGTCCGGCATCAGCAAGAGCCCGCCTGATACGCCCAGCGCCTTGCCGCAGGTGTGCAGCGTGATCACGTGGGGCGCGCCTTCGAGCAGGGCGGACAGGCCGCGGCCCTGCGGCCCGAGCACGCCGGTCGCATGGGCCTCGTCGATCAGCAAGGTCGCGTCATAGCGCGCAGCCAGTGCGGCAATGTCGCCGAGCGGCGCAAGGTCGCCGTCCATGCTGTAGAGGCTCTCGACCGCGACGAAGCAGCGCGCCTGCGCATTGTCTGCGCGGAAGGCGCGCAGGGCGTCCTCGATGTCCATGACGTCATTATGGATGAAGGCGCGATGGGTCGCGCGCGTGCCAGCCAATCCGTCGCGGGTGCTGGCATGGACGAGTTCATCATAGAGCAGCAGGTCGCCGCGTTGCGGCAGCGTGGCGATCAGCGCCGCATTGGCCGCAAAGCCCGAGCCAAAATAGAGCGCGCTTTCAGCCCCGAAAAAAGTGGCGGCTTCTGCCTCCAGCATTTCGTGCTCGGGATGATTGCCGCGCAGCAGGCGCGAGCCCCCGGCGCCCACGGGCACGCCGCGCGCCAGAGCCTGCGTGATGGCGTCCTTCAGCTCAGCCGAATCAGCCAGCCCGAGATAATCGTTCGAGGTAAAATCGAGGCCGCCGCGTCCCGACAGGGCGCGCAGGCGGCCGCGACGCTCGAGGGCTTCGAGCGCCAGTTCATACCGACTCAGCATGACGGCGCTCGCAGCCGGGCAGCTGGCTCTTCAGGCCGAGGCGGCGGAAGAGGGTGGCGTCCTGGTCCTCGCCGGGATTGTCCTTGGTGAGCAGGGTCTCGCCCGCAAAGATCGAATTGGCGCCGGCGAAGAAGCACAAAGCCTGCATTTCCGCACTCATCTGCGTGCGGCCGGCCGACAGGCGGACGTCGGAAGCGGGCATCAGGATGCGCGCGAGCGCAATGGTGCGCACGAAATCGATCGGGTCGATATGGCCCTCGTTTTCGAGCGGCGTGCCTTCGACCGGGATCAGCAGGTTCACCGGCACGCTTTCAGGATGTTCGGGCAGGTTGGCCAGCGTCACCAGCATGTCGACGCGGTCGATCTTCTCCTCACCCATGCCGACGATGCCGCCGCAGCAGACCTTGATGCCGGCCTCGCGCACATGGGCCAGCGTCTCGAGCCGGTCCGCGAAGGTGCGCGTGGTGATGACCTTCTCGTAATGGCGCTCGGAGGTGTCGATGTTGTGGTTATAATAGTCGAGCCCGGCGTCCTTCAGGCGCAGCGTGTCCTGCACGCTGAGCATCCCCAGCGTCATGCAGGTCTCCATGCCCAGCGCCTTCACCCCCTCGACCATGGCAACGATGGACTCCATGTCGCGCTCTTTGGGCGAGCGCCAGGCGGCACCCATGCAATAGCGGGTCGAGCCCGCTTCACGTGCTTTCCGGGCTTCCGCCAGCACGCGCTCGACCTCGATGAGTTTCGACGCCTTCAGCCCGGTCTTGTGATGGGCCGACTGGCTGCAATAGCCGCAATCCTCGGGGCAGCCACCCGTCTTGATCGACAGCAGCTGGCTGCGCTGGATCATGTTGGGGTCGAACATGGCGCGGTGGACGAGCTGCGCCTTGAGCAGCAGGTCGTTGAACGGCAGCTCATAAAGCGCGCGCGCCTCGTCGCTCGTCCAGTCGTGACGGATCTCCGGCGCGGCCTGTGCTCCCGAAAACTGCATGTTCATCTGCGCAAAACCCTGTCGTCGCGGTCTCTCAAGCCCCTGTCCTAGCCGCCAAGGCGTCGGCTCGCAATCCCGCTGTGCGGCGAAGGCTGTGGTCAGGGCTGGACGGAGAGGGCCCTTCCGGCACGTTTCGCAAACCTTGGCGTCGTCCTTGCGAGGAGCCGACGGCGACGCGGCAATCCATCTTCGGGTGGCAAATGTCAGATGGATTGCTTCGCTTCGCTCGC
>CAIWVR010000509.1 GCA_903916165.1 uncultured Hyphomicrobiales bacterium
CGGGCCGGTCATCTTCGGCTATGGCCTGCAGCATCTGGGCCTGTCGCCCATGCTGATCGCCAATGGCGTTCTGCGCGGCGTGGTCGGGCTCGGCGCCGCCTGGCTTTTCTCGCGGCATGACAGCGAATTGAACTGAGACGTTGAAGGGTCGAGCGCGGCCGCTAGATTACGACGGGACGAAAGGTGTTCCTGGCATGTCCTCTCCCCCCCTGAGCCTGCGCACGATCCGCACAATCGCCGAGATCGATGCAACCGCGTGGGACGCCTGCGCCAATCCGGGCAATCCGACCGGAGCGCCGCGCCCGCGCCCTGACTCACTATCTGAGGACAATGAATCCCTTTCTCAGAAAGAGACCTTCAACCCCTTCATCTGTCACCGCTTTCTGTCTGCGCTCGAAGTGTCGGGCTCCGCCGTGCCGCGCGCTGGCTGGGGCCCGTCTCATCTTTTGGTTGAAGATGCAGACGGTCGCTTGCTCGCCGCCGCGCCCGCCTATCTGAAGTCGCATTCGATGGGCGAATATGTCTTCGACCATGCCTGGGCGGACGCCTTTGAGCGCGCCGGCGGCAATTATTATCCCAAACTGCAGGTCGCCGTGCCCTTCACGCCCGCAAGCGGACGCCGCCTGCTCGTTGCCGACAGCGGTCATTCAGACGCGGCGCGCAAGACGCTCATCGCCGGGCTCGCTGCCCTGCGCGCGCAGGCCAGATGCTCGTCGACGCATGTCACCTTTCCGACGAGGTCAGACTGGCAGGCTCTGGGTGAGGCCGGCTGGCTGCAGCGCACGGGAAAGCAATTTCACTTCCTCAATCGCGGCTATGCGGATTTTGATGCCTTTCTGGCGGCCCTGGCGTCCCGCAAGCGCAAGAACATCCGCAAGGAGCGCGAGGCGGCACTGGCGGCGGGCATCGAGGTGCATATGCTCACCGGCGAGGCCATCACCGACGAACATTGGGACGCCTTTTTTAACTTCTACATCGACACCGGCGCGCGCAAATGGGGCAAGCCCTATCTGACGCGGGCGTTCTTCTCGGCTGTCGGACGCAGCATGCCCGAGCGCATCCTGCTGGTGATGGCGCGCCGCGCCGGCCGCTGGATCGCGGGCGCCATCAATTTCATCGGCGACGACGCGCTCTACGGCCGCAATTGGGGAACCATCGAGGAGCACCCCTTCCTGCATTTCGAGCTGTGTTACTACCGCGCCATCGACTTCGCGCTGGAGCGGCGCCTGTTGCGGGTGGAGGCCGGCGCGCAGGGCGAGCACAAGCTGGCGCGCGGCTACGAGCCAGTCGAGACCTATTCCGCCCATGAATTCGAAGATGCGCGGCTCGCCCGCGCGATCGAAGGGTTTTTGAAGAGCGAACGCGAGCATGTGGAGGCCGAGATCGAGATTTACGGCGAGCATGTGCCGTTTAAAAAGGGATGAGAGCGCCGTCATTGCGAGCCGAAGGCGACGCAATGACGGCGTGGGATAAATGGAGACAGCCACATGAGCTACGACGCCAACAATATCTTCGCAAAAATCCTGCGCGGCGACCTGCCCTGCACCAAGGTTTTTGAAGATGACCACACGCTGGCCTTCATGGACATCATGCCCCAGGCCAATGGCCATGTGCTGGTCCTGCCCAAATTGGCCTCGCAATCGCTGCTCGATGCCGACCCGGCGATGTTTTCCGCACTGTTCGCCACGGTGCAAAAACTCGCCCGCGCGGTGAAAACCGGCATGGAAGCCGACGGAATCGTGGTGACGCAGTTCAATGGCGCTGCCGCCGGGCAGACCGTGTTCCACCTGCACGTCCACATCATCCCGCGCTGGGACGGCGTCGCGCTGCGCCGGCATTCGGGAACGATGGAGGATGCCGACGTGCTGAAAGCGCATGCAGCGAAGATCGTGGCAGCGCTGTA
>CAIWVR010000510.1 GCA_903916165.1 uncultured Hyphomicrobiales bacterium
TCGCCTCGTCATCGCCCTGCAGCGAGAGGATGAAGCCCGCGCCAATCAGCGGCAGGACGATGAGTCCGGTGAGGATCCCGAAGCCGAACATCAGCGCACTCCCCCGACCAGATACCACGTGATGATCGCAGCGACGCCGATCAGCATGGCGAAGGCGTAGTGGTAGATAAAGCCGGTCTGCAATTTGACGACGCGATTGGTGACATCGATGACGCGGGCGGAAATACCGTCAGGCCCCATCCCGTCGATGATGCGGCCGTCGCCGCCTTTCCAGAACAGGCGACCAAGCCAGAAGGCCGGGCGCACAAAGATGACGTTGTAGAGCTCGTCAAAATACCACTTGTTGAGCAGGAACGTGTAGATCAGCCGATGCTGAGCCGCGATGCGCTGGGCCGTGCCCGGCGCGATCACATAGACGTAGAGCGAGCCGAGGAAGCCCAGCACCATCATGATCGTCGCGCCATAGACCGCGATAAAGGGCACATTGTGCATGTCATGCAGCAGATGGTTGCCGGCGCCGGTGAACAGCGAACCCTTCCAGAACTCGTCATAGGCATGGCCGATGAAGGAGCCGGAGAAGGCGATGCCGGCAAACAAAGCGCCGACCGCCAGCGCGCCGAGCGGTACCAGCATGACCATCGGCGATTCATGCGGCGCATGGTGGCCATGATCGTGACCGTGGTCGTCATGCGCGTGATCGTCGTGGTGGTGGTGCGCGTCCTGCGCGGCACCCTTGCGGGCACCGAAAAACGTCATGAACACGAGCCGCCATGAATAGAACGAGGTGAGCCCCGCCGCGATGAGCGTCATCAGAAAACCATAGGTGGCGGCAGACGAATGGGCAGAGGCCGCATAGGACGCCTCGATGATCGCATCCTTCGAGTAGAAGCCCGCCGTGAAGGGGAAGCCGGTCAGCGCCAGCGTGCCGATCGTCATCATCCAGAAGGTGAACGGGATGTCCTTGCGCAGGCCGCCCATGTTGCGCATGTCCTGCTCGTGGTGCATCGCATGGATGACAGAGCCCGCGCCCAGAAACAGCAGCGCCTTAAAGAAGGCATGCGTGAACAGGTGGAAGATGGCGAGCGAATAGCCGCCGATGCCCAGCGCGACGAACATGTAGCCGAGCTGCGAACAGGTCGAGTAGGCAATCACGCGCTTGATGTCGTTCTGCACGAGGCCGACGGTGGCGGCGAAAAAGGCCGTCGTCGCGCCAACCACCGTCACCACGGCGAGCGCGGCCGGTGCCTGTTCGAACAGCGGCGACAGCCGGGCGACCATGAACACGCCGGCGGTGACCATGGTCGCCGCATGGATGAGCGCGGAGACTGGCGTCGGGCCTTCCATCGCGTCGGGCAGCCAGGTGTGCAGCAGGAATTGCGCCGACTTGCCCATGGCGCCCATGAAGAGCAGCAGGCAGGTCAGCGTCATGGCGTCCATGGTCAGACCGAAGGCATGGATCGGTTTTCCCGCGAGGCCGGGCGCGGCAGCGAAGATCTGGTCGAACGCGACAGAGCCCGTCAGCGCGAAGATCATGAAAATGCCGAGCGCGAAGCCGAAGTCGCCGACGCGGTTGACGACGAAGGCCTTGATGGCCGCCGCATTGGCGGACGGCTTTTCGTACCAGAAGCCGATCAGCAGGTAAGACGCGAGACCGACGCCTTCCCAGCCAAAGAACATCTGCACGAGATTGTCCGCGGTCACCAGCATCAGCATGGCGAAGGTGAAAAGCGACAGATAGGCGAAGAAGCGCTGGCGCGCCGGATCTTCGTGCATATAGCCGATGGAATAGAGATGCACGAGCGACGACACGCTCGTCACCACGACCAGCATGACAGAGGTCAGCGTGTCGACGCGGAGCGCCCAGTCGATATGCAGCGTGCCCGACGAGATCCAGTTCGCCAGAACCGGGACGTTCAGCGGCGCATGGCCATAGCCGACGGAGATGAACGTCACCCACGAGAGCGCGGCAGAGACGAACAGAAGTCCCGTCGTCAAGATTTCAGCGGGTCGCGCGCCGAGCTGGCGGCCGAAGAGCCCCGCAATGAGGAAGCCGAGAAGTGGCAGGAAGACGATGGCCTGATACATGGCTCGGCTCAGCCCTTCATGACGTTGATGTCCTCAACCGCGATCGAGCCACGGTTGCGGAAATAGGTGACGAGCACCGCAAGACCGATGGCGGCCTCGGCGGCGGCGACGGTGAGAATGAAGAGGGAGAACACCTGGCCCGTCAGATCGCCGAGAAAGCTCGAGAAGGCGACGAGGTTGATGTTCACCGACAGCAAGATCAGCTCCACCGACATCAGGATGATGATGATGTTCTTGCGGTTGAGGATGATGCCCGCAATGCCCAGCGTGAACAGCATGGCGGCGACGATCAGGTACTGGTTCAATCCAACTGACATGATCGGCTCCTTATACGCCGGCCCGCGAGGGCACTTTCTTGAGCACCACATCCGACTTGTCGCGGGCATTCTGGTCAGCGATGACCTGCCGCTTCACATCGGGCTTGTGGCGCAGCGTCAACACGATCGCGCCAATCATCGCCGTCAGCAGGATGAGACCCGCCGCCTGGAAGAAATAGACATATTTCGTATAAAGCACACGTCCGAGCGCCAGCGTGTTGGACACGTCGACCGGGGTCGGGGCCCCTGCCCCGCCGATGGCGGCGGGTGCCTGCGTCCAGGCGCCGAGCACGAGCACCAGCTCGATCAGCACGGCGGCACCGATCAGCGCGCCCACGGGGAGATATTGCAGGAAGCCCTGCTTCAATTCCGCGAAATCGACATCGAGCATCATCACGACGAAGAGGAACAGCACCGCGACCGCGCCGACATAGACAATGACAATGATCATCGCCAGGAATTCGGCACCGAGCAGCAGGAACAGCCCCGCCGCATTGACGAAGGCGAGGATCAGGAACAGCACGGAGTGCACGGGATTGCGTGCTGCAATGACCATGAAGGCCGAGCCGATCATGACAGTCGAGAAGAGATAGAAGAAAGCCGCTGCTGCGGTCATGGCCTGATCCCCTCGATCAACGGTAGGGCGCGTCGAGCGCAATGTTGCGCGCGAGTTCGCGTTCCCAGCGCGCGCCATTCTCGAGCAGGCGCTGCTTGTCGTAATAAAGCTCCTCGCGGGTTTCGACCGCGAATTCCTGGTTTGGCCCCTCGACAATGGCGTCGACCGGGCAGGCCTCCTGGCAGAGGCCGCAATAAATACATTTCACCATATCGATGTCATAGCGCGTCGTGCGGCGGGTGCCGTCATTGCGGCGCGGACCGGCTTCGATGGTGATGGCCTGCGCCGGGCAGATCGCCTCGCAGAGCTTGCAGGCGATGCAGCGCTCTTCGCCGTTGGGATAGCGACGCAAGGCATGCTCGCCCCGGAAACGCGGCGAGGTCGGGTTCTTCTCATGCGGATAGTTGAGGGTCGCCTTCGGCTTGAAGAAATAGCGCATCGAGAGGCCAATGGCCCCGACGAATTCCTTCAGCAAAAGCGCCTTCGCGGCTGTTTCGAGTCTCATGCCATCCACCTTGCCTGCCATCTTGCCTGCAAACTCACTTGCTAAGCCACCAGCCCGCGATGAAACCGATCGCCGGCAGCACTCCGAAGGCCACAACGAGGAGCGCCCGTCTGATCGGCCGCATCCGCGCGCTGAAGCCCGCGATATCCAAGTCACCGGGCGCGTTCTTCACTTCACGCCCCACCGCAGCGCCGATCATGCTCAGCGCCAGCATATATTTCACCCAGCCGACCGAGAGGCCGATCAGCGCGCCGACGAGAGCAGGATCCTCTCGCCAGGCCATTTTACCGGATCACCTGCAGCACGCCGGCGACCACCACCACCATGAAGAGAGAGATCGGCAGGAAGACTTTCCAGCCAAGCCGCATGAGTTGGTCATAGCGGTAGCGCGGCACGAAGGCCTTCACCAGCGCGATCCAGAAGAAGAAGAAGCAGATCTTCAGCACAAACCAGATCACGCCGGGCACCCAGGTAAAGGGCGCAAACGGGATCGGCGACAGCCAGCCGCCAAAAAACAGGACCGTCATCATCGCGCACATGCCGACGATGGCCACATATTCACCCAGCATGAACAGAAGATACGGCGTCGAGGAATATTCCACCATGAAGCCGGCGACGAGTTCCGACTCGGCTTCAACGAGATCGAAGGGCGGACGGTTCGTCTCAGCCAGGGCCGAGATGAAGAAGATGATGAACATCGGGAACAGCGGCAGCCAGTACCAGCCGAGCATGCCGAGGTTCGAATCCTGCGCCTGGACGATCTCGCTGAGATTCAGCGAACCCGCGCAAAGCAGGACTGTGACAATGACAAAGCCGATGGAGACTTCATATGAGACCATCTGCGCCGCCGAGCGCAGCGCCGACAGGAATGGATATTTCGAATTCGACGCCCAGCCGCCCATGATCACGCCATAGACGCTGAGCGAGGAGATCGCGAAAATATACAGGACGCCGACATTGAGATCAGCGACCGCCCAGCCCTCGGCTGCGGGAATGACGGCCCAGGCCGCGAGCGCCAGCAGGCCAGTGATGAAAGGTGCCAGCAGGAAAACGCCCTTGTTGGCACCCGCCGGAATGATCGGCTCTTTCAGCACGAACTTCAGCAAGTCGGCGAAAGACTGCAGCAGTCCCCACGGACCGACCACGTTCGGGCCACGGCGCAATTGCACCGCCGCCCAGACCTTGCGGTCGCCCCACAGCAGGAAGGCGACGATGATCAGCAACACGACGAGCGTCGCGGCACTCTTAAGAACCGTCAGCAGCAGCGGAAGCACCCAGCCGTTCTCGAAACTCATCGCTGTCACTCCGCCGCCTGTTGCAGGCGGCCTTTCGCAAGCGCCGAGCATTCAGCCATGACGGCGGAGGCGCGGGCGATCGGGTTGGTGAGATAGAAATCCTGCACGGCATTGGTGAAGGCACCGGGCTGCAGGGCAAAAGTCTGCGAGGCGAAGGACAGTCCGCCGGGCTCGATGGCGTCGATCCGCGCGAAATGCGGATAGGCCGCATAAAGCGCCTTGCGCAGCGCAGGCAGCGAGTCGAAGGCGAGCCTCGCGCCAAGCACATCGGACAGCGCGCGCAGGATCGCCCAGTCTTCACGCGCCTCGCCCGGGGCGAAGTTCGCCCGTTCGGCGCATTGCACACGGCCTTCCGTATTGACGTAAATGCCGGACTTCTCAGTATAGGCCGCGCCCGGCAAAATAACATCGGCGCGGTGCGCGCCCCGATCGCCATGGGTGCCCTGGTAAATCACAAAGGCACCCGGAGCGACGTCAATCTCATCAGCACCGAGGTTGAAGAGCACGTCGAGTGCGCCCGGACGGGTCATGCCCCGGGCATTCATACCACCTGCGCCCGGCACGAAGCCGAGGTCGAGGCCACCCACACGCGCCGCCGCCGTATGCAGGATGGCCAGACCATTCCACTCGGCGGTGGGACGCGCGAGCTTGGCCGCGCCCGCAAGAACCGACAGGCCATCGGCGCGCATGAGCGCCCCTTGTCCCACGATCACGATGGGACGCTGCGCCTTGGCGAGCACCTCGCCAAACCCCTTGCCGGATGCGATCTCGGCCAGCGTTTCCGCTCCCGCGCCGAGATATTGGTAATCATAGGTCAGATCGACGCGCTCGCCGATCACGCCGACGGGCAAATTGCCCATCCGCCAGCGCTTGAGGATGCGCGCGTTGAGAACCGGCGATTCCTTGCGCGGATTCGACCCGATGATCAGGATCGCATCCGCCTGCTCGATGCCGGCGACCGTCGGATTGAAGATGTAGGAGGCGCGGCCGAGCGAGGGGTCAAGTTTCACCCCATCCTGACGGCAGTCGATATTCTTCACGCCAAGGCTTCCCATCAGCGTCTTCAGCGCGAACATCTCCTCGACGCTCGCCAGATCGCCCGCAAGGGCACCGATGCGGACCGGTGCCGTGCCCGTCACCTTGGCGGCGATGGCAGCGAAGGCCTCGCCCCAGCTTGCCGGGGTCAGGCGCCCGTCGCGGCGGAGATAGGGACGATCAAGCCGCTGGCTCTTGAGCCCGTCGACGACCTGACGCGTCTTGTCGGAGATCCACTCCTCGTTCACAGCCTCGTTGACGCGCGGCAGGATGCGCATGACTTCGCGTCCGCGCACGTCGATGCGGATGGCGGAGCCCAGCGCGTCCATAATGTCGATCGATTCCGTCTTGCCAAGTTCCCACGGCCGCGCCTTGAAGGCATAGGGTTTTGGCAGGAGCGCGCCAACCGGACAGAGATCGGCGACATTGCCCTGCAGTTCCGAGCCCATCGCCGTTTCGAGATAGGTGGTGATTTCCATGTCTTCGCCGCGACCGATGGCACCCATGTCCCCGGTGCCGGCGACTTCCGCCGTGAAGCGGACGCAGCGCGTGCAATGGATGCAACGGTTCATCGAGGTGCGCACCAGCGGCCCGATATATTTGTCCTCGACCGCGCGCTTGTTTTCAGAATAGCGCGAGGAATCCACGCCGAACGCCATGGCCTGGTCCTGCAGGTCGCATTCGCCGCCCTGATCGCAGATCGGACAATCGAGCGGATGATTGATCAGCAGGAATTCCATGACGCCATTGCGCGCCTTTTTCACCAGCGGCGACTTCGTCACCACGGTTGGCGGTTCGCCGTTCGGGCCGGGGCGGCA
>CAIWVR010000511.1 GCA_903916165.1 uncultured Hyphomicrobiales bacterium
GTGCGCAGGATGCCGGGCGCCTGCGCGGGCGCGTGGCCTTTGAGCATGTGACCTTCAGCTATGACGGGCGCCGCACGGCAGTACAGGACGTGTCCTTCATTGTGGAGCCGGGCGAGACAGTCGCGCTGGTCGGCTCGACGGGTTCGGGCAAGTCGACGACACTGAGCCTGCTGCACCGCGTGTTCGACCCGCTGCATGGCGCGGTCAGGATCGACGGCATCGACATTCGCGACATGACGCTGGTGTCGCTGCGGCGAAACATCGGCGTGGTGTTCCAGGAGCCCATGCTGTTTGCCCGCTCGATCGAAGAGAACCTTCGCGTCGGCAAGCCCGACGCGACACAGGACGAGATCCATGTCGCGCTGGAGCGCGCGCAGGCGCTCGACTTTGTGGGCCGCCAGACGGACGGGTTGATGACGCTGGTGGGCGAGCGCGGACGCTCCCTCTCGGGCGGCGAGCGCCAGCGCGTGTCGATCGCGCGTGCCCTGCTGAAAGATCCCCCGATCATGATTTTCGACGAGGCAACCAGCGCGCTCGATGCCACCACCGAAAAGCAACTGCAGAAGGCGCTGGATGCGGCGACCGCGGGGCGTACCACCTTTGTGATCGCGCACCGGCTCGCGACCGTCCGCAATGCGACGCGCATTCTCGTCTTCGATCAGGGCCGCATCGTCGAGAGTGGTAATTTCGACGATCTGGTCGCCCAGAACGGCCGTTTCGCCGCGCTGGCGCGGGCGCAGTTCATGGCGGCGGAGCCCGCCCCCGCGGCGGTCCCGGAGGGTGCGGGGCCTCACCCGCCAGTCTAGTTCGACAATTCGTCATTGAGGAAAGCCAGCACATCGACGCTCGAAATGTTTTTCGCGATGAAGCTTTTGCCGATGCCGCGCAGCAGGATAAATGTCAGCGCGCCGCGCTCCACTTTCTTGTCCTGATACATGGCCTCGAGGATGGTCTGCGCGTCTGCGCTCCAGCCGGGCACGTCGCGGATGCGCGTCGGCAGCCCGACCGCTGCGAGATGGGCGATGGCGCGGTCCGATTCCTCATGCGAGCACAGGCCCAGACCCGCCGAGAAGCGGAAGGCGCAAGCCATGCCTATGGCGACGCCTTCGCCATGCACAAGGCGCGACCCGTCGTAATGGGTGAGGGATTCGAGCGCGTGCCCGAAGGTGTGGCCCAGATTGAGCAGGGCGCGGTCGCCCTGTTCGGTCTCGTCGCGGATCACCACTGCGGCTTTTGACGCGCAGCTCGTGGCGATGGCATGCGTCAACTCCGGGCCGGCACCAAAAATGCCCCGCCAATTGGCCTCCAGCCAGAAAAAGAAACCGGGATTGTCGATCAGCCCGTATTTTGCGACCTCGGCATAGCCGGCGCGAAACTCCCGTTCTGGCAGGGTCGTGAGCGCGCCGGTGTCGGCCAGCACCAGAGAGGGCTGGTGGAAGGCACCCACGAGGTTCTTGCCGTGGAGCGAATTGATGCCGGTCTTGCCGCCGACGGAGGAATCCACCTGGCTGAGAAGGCTGGTCGGAATCTGCACGAAGCGCATGCCGCGCCGCACGCTGGCTGCTGCGAAGCCCGCGAGGTCGCCGATCACGCCGCCACCAAGCGCGATGACGAGGTCGCGGCGCTCCATGCGTGCCTCGATGATCGCGTCGCAGACCGTCGAGAAATGTTCGTAGGACTTGGTGGCTTCGCCCGGCTCAAGGATGCAGCGCGTATGGCGGATGCCCGCCATGTCGAGCCCCGCTTCGAGCGAGGGCAGGTGCCGCTCGGCGACATTGCGGTCGGTGACGATGGCGCAGGCGGAGCCAGGAAACAGGCGCGCAATCTGCGCGCCGGCGTCTTCGATCAGGTGCGCTCCGATGAGAATGTCATA
>CAIWVR010000512.1 GCA_903916165.1 uncultured Hyphomicrobiales bacterium
GCGTGACCGGCTCCAAGGCGTCGCCCAGCACGGCGATCTCGGCAATGCGCCTCTCGCCGGCGGCGATCATCGCGCCAATGGCATTCTGCTCGGCGCAGGTGCCGGACGGATAGGCGGCGTTTTCCACGTTGCAGCCCAGATACAGGCCGCCGCCCGCGCCGCGGATGGCGGCACCCACGGCGAAGCGGGAATAGGGCGCATAGGCGCGGGCACGCACCTGCGCTGCCGCCGCGAACAGCTCGTCGATTCCGCTCACGTCGCCCCCTGCCAAATCACAATTGCACCATGCCACGCCCGTTTCGGCTTCGCCACATTGCCTTCGGCGCTGAGCATGCGAGACTGCCTCAACCCACACAGGAGCAGCCGCATGGCTTTCCGGCTCAAACTCGGCGCCGCGCTGGCGTCTGTCACGCTCGCGATTTCTACGCCCGCTCAGGCGCGCAATGGCGCGAGCGAAGTTGATGTTGAACTCGTCTTCGCCGTCGATATTTCCTATTCGATGGACACTGAGGAGCAGAAGCTGCAACGCAACGGCTATGTCGAGGCGCTGCGCTCCGAGCCATTCCTCAATGCGCTGAAGTCGGGATCGACGGGGCGCATCGCGGTGACCTATCTGCAATGGGCGTCCGAATTTGATCAGGATCTGCTGGCAGAATGGACGGTGATTGATGGGCCTGAAAGTGCCCGCGCCTTTGCCGACAAGCTTGCCAGGGCACCCTATCGTCGCGCGCAGCGCACCTCGATCTCGGGTGCCATCGACGCCGCCACGAAGCTGTTCGACAATAATGGCTTCCACAGCATGCGGCAGGTGATCGACGTGTCGGGCGACGGGCCCAACAACAGCGGACGCCCGGTGGTGGCGGCGCGCGACGACGCCGTGGCGCAGGGCGTCACCATCAACGGCCTGCCGCTGGTCGGCATCCGGCCCTATATCAGCCCCGCCGACATTGAGGAGCTTGATATTTATTACGAGGATTGCGTCATCGGTGGTTTCGACGCTTTCATGGTCCCAATCCGCGACGCGGGCTCCTTTGTCGAGGCGACCCGCACCAAGCTGGTGCGCGAGATTGCAAGCCTGCCTGCTCAGCCGACGTCGCTGATCCAGCGCGTCGCTGGACGCGAGCCACGAATTTCCTGCATGATCGGGGAAGCCATGTGGCGCAAAAGGTGGGGCAATTGAAATTTTCCGCTTTCGTCGTTTGTGCGTTTTTCGTCGCCTCGCCCCTCGCCCACGCGCAAATTGCGCCTGAACCGATCATTTCGGGTTTTGCCCGCACATTGCCCGTCACGGCGCGCAACGGCATGGTCGTGTCGCAGGAGGAGAAGGCGTCGCGCATCGGCGTCGAGATCCTGAAGGCGGGCGGCAATGCGGTCGACGCCGCCGTGGCGACTGGCTTTGCGCTCGCCGTCACCCTGCCGCGCGCCGGCAATCTGGGCGGGGGCGGCTTCATGCTGGTGCATCTGGCGCAGCAGCAGAAGACCGTCGCGATCGATTATCGGGAGACGGCTCCCGGTGCCGCGACCAGGGACATGTTTCTCGATGCAAGGGGCGCCTTCGTTCCCGCGAAATCGCAATCGAGCGGGCTCGCGGTGGGCACGCCGGGCACGGTGGCGGGGCTTGCGCTGGCGCATGAGACCTATGGATCGGGGCGCTTCACCCTGGCCCAGCTCGTCGCGCCCGCCA
>CAIWVR010000513.1 GCA_903916165.1 uncultured Hyphomicrobiales bacterium
CCGATTGATCTGATCGACCGTCTCCGACGCCTCAATGCCCAGGCTGGCGGCGAGCAGGCCGGCGTAAATGTCGCCGCTCTCGTCACCTTCGAGCCGCGCCGATTGCGCGAGCAGCTCCTGCTTGCCCAGCGCCTCGTTGATGAGGGCACCAAAGCCGCTGACGCTGGTCTCGGCGGCGAGCTGGTGCAGCGCCGCGCCGAGCGGTCCGACGCTGTCATGGATGGCGCGCGTCAGCGTGTCGAGGCGCGCGGCGGCGAGCAGCTCGGCTCTCTGCTGATCCTCGATCACCTCGAAACGCGCCGCGACATTCGCTTCGAAGGGAAACAGATGCAGCAGCTTTTCGCAGAAGGCGTGAATGGTCTGGATCTTCAACCCGCCCGGTGTTTCCACCGTGCGCGCAAACAGCCGCCGGGCGAAGGTCAGGCGGGCGGGTTCGATCTGCGTCTCGCCAGTCGAAAGGATTGCAGCGCGCAGCTCGTCGTCGCCGAGCCGCGTCCATTTCGACAATTCGCGAAACACGCGGATCGACATGTTCGCGGCCGCCGCCTTGGTGAAGGTCAGGCACAGGATGCGCGCGGGCGGCACGCCATTGAGCAGCAGGCGGATCACGCGCTGTGTCAGCACATGCGTCTTGCCCGATCCGGCATTGGCGGACACCCATGCCGAGACGCGCGGATCGGAGGCGCGCATCTGGTCATCGCGCGTGGATTGCGGGATCGGGCGCTTGCTCATTCGCTGCCCTCTCCGCCCGCGCCCGCCGACCATTCCTTGACCCGCGCGAGGTGGTCGTAATCGGAGAAGCGGCGCGCGAATTGCGGATAGGGCCGCGCCAGATAGGGGGTCTGCGGATCGCGGAACTGGTTCAGCAGCACGACGAGCCCGTCTAAGGCATTGTCAGCCATCTCGTGCACATTGCCGGTTTTCGAAATGGTGACGGGATTGATCGCCTCCGCAGTGCCGAGCTTCACATGCAGGGCGTCGCGCACGTCGAGGGCGCCGATGGCCGTGAACGCGCCCTTGCGCAGCATGGCGGCCTCGAGCGGCAATTGCGGCGCGAAACCTGCCTTGATTTCCGGTGCGCTGGGAATATGCCCGGTCTTGTAGTCGATGATCTCGCCGTCGCCGGACGCCAAAACGTCGATGCGGTCGGCATAGCCGCGCAGCGTGAAGGTGGTGCCATCGTCGAGCGGAATGGCGAGCTTGCCATAAAGCTCGATCTCGCTGCGCGCCAGACCGGTGCGGCGCTCCGTGTCCCAGTCCAGCCAGCGTGACAGGCCCGCCTCGATGCGCGGCCACTGGAAGGCGCGATAATCGGCATTGTCGAGCAAGAGCGCAAGCTTGTCCTGCGCCAGCGCCTGCAGCTGGTCGAGCGCATCCGCCGGGAGATCGCCGCTCCTGTGGCGCGCGGTGAACTCGCCGACCACGCCGTGAAGCTGCGTGCCGGCCTCGCGCGCGCCCGGCTCCGCGCCGAGATCCTCCAGCTTCTGCAGGGCGAGGATGTGGCGCGCATGAATGGAATAGGGATCGCGGCGCAGGGTCTCGATCTC
>CAIWVR010000514.1 GCA_903916165.1 uncultured Hyphomicrobiales bacterium
CAGCCCTGGTACCTCTGATTGCTGCCGCGATCCGGTACAGGAAACTCTTGTCTCCGAACCCGCCCCGCATCGACATGCCGGGCGGGTTTTTTGTCTCAATGATATGATGAGGGACCAAGGCCGCGAGGCCGATGACCTCTATCGACACGCCAGGGATCCAGTGTCCTTGCCGCGAGCGCGATCTCGACACCGGAGACCCGCTTGCGACCTGCTCAATCAACCGCAGCGCGAGCGCAGCGATCAGGCGTTTTCACTGGGGAATGCACCTGTTGCATGGGCCGTCATCAGCCCAGCGAGATGATCGTCAATAAAGCGCGACCAGTCTCCGAGCTGCGCGCCGGAGCGCAGGTGATTGACAAGCGCTTCGTTGAAAGACGTTGCGATACGGTCTGCCGAACTGCGGAAGGAAACTTCAGTCGCATATCTTTCCTGGATGCGCTGGAACATGGCGAGCCCCGTCGCGCTGTAGATGTCCTCGCCCAGTTCGATCAACTCACCGCGCGAGAATGAGGCCAACGCCTCGCCCAGCAATTTGACATGCACAACATCTGACACCTGGTCGGGTGCACCCACCGCTTCGCCTTCTTCGCTATGCGAGGCACGTGAGAGCAGCCCCGACATCCAGTCGGGGCTCTCCCGATTGAGCGATCCGGCTGGATCAATCTGTCCACGATCTGCAGACCCGGCGTCATCCATGGACCCGGCGGGCTTTGTTGGTTTGCGGGGCACATTGCCCGGCGACATGCGGCTGTCGGCAGCACTCCCCAGACGAGGTGCCTCGAAAGGCGAAGGCGTGCTGGTCAGGGCATCGGACATGCCCTTCAGGGCGCGAATGATCTCAACGGCTGCCTCCGGAGGCTTGCGCGACGCCTGTTCCCTCACAAAGGAGGGCTGCGACACGGGCGCATCCGGAACCGAAAGTTCGCGACCATTGTCGACCAGCCGGACGAAGGCCTCGGTCTGATTGACCAGAGACCTGCTGACAGCCCCGATGCGCTTTTCTGCTGCAGCGATGGTTGAGCGAATCACATTGTTGAGTTCGCTCAGCTTCTTCAGCGAGGAGACAGCCTCTTCCTTGATGCGCTTGTTTTCGCGCTGGACCTCGGCAAGCGGCAGGTTTGCAGCCTCGCTGACAGTCCTGGCGGATGCGGCGGCAGCGGCCTCGACGGATTTCAGCAATTCGCGGTTGAGCTTTGTCAGGTCATTGATGATCAGAGCGCCGGTGTCCTGCACGGATGCGGCCAGCCGCTCGCTTGCGTCCTGGACGCGCGCGAGCGCGACCTCGCTGGCATGGACCACATCGTCCGTGACCCGATCCGTGCTGCTCACGAACACGCCCGACAAGGCTTCGGACACTTCCGCAAAATCGCCGCGGAAGTCGCGCAATCCTGCCTGCATCACGCCACGCAGGTCGACCACGGCCGCGTGCATCTGCTCGGCGGTTTTCGCTGCGTCAAGCGCGTCGCTGAATTCTCGCAAACCGCCGATGAGCGTTGCGTTGATAGACTGGACGCCCGTGCTCAATGTTTCGTTCAGGATCGAGATGTTGCGATCGGCCTGCGCGTCAAAATGCGCGATCTGCGTCTCAAGCTCGGTCTGCACCGTGGCAGCCAGCGCATCCATACTGACCTTGGCACCTGCGCTCAGCGTTTCAATTTTTCCCTCGAAGCCATTGAGAGCGACCGACATCGATTCGCCCGCCTCGCGGATCTCCGCAGATGTCTCGGTGAGACGTTTCATCGCCGGGCCCTGGAACAGGGTCAACTGGAACAGAAGCTCGTCGGCCTTCAGGACGATGCTGTTCTCGGCATTGTGCATGGTTTCCGCCATGCCTTCCGTGCGCTGGGCGAAGGTGTCAATGACCCTCTCCTGCAACGCCCCGAACTCACGTTCAGACGCCGAGAGCACATCTTGCAGGAATTTGATGTTTTCGGCACTCTGGCGAACCAGTCGCTCCTGCATGGCCCCGGTTTCATTATTCGCCATATCGGCGGTCGCGCGCACAGACTGGATATAGTGCTCGAGCATGGCACCGATCTCGCGCGCCTTGTCGTCAAGCGCTCCCTCGGCCTGGCCGATCGCGGCGCGCGCATGCACCTCGACACCCGACATGATCTCCAAGGCCGTCTCGCGGACGCGACCCGAAATCTGTTCACCGGCCATTTTGAGATCGAGATCGATCTGCTTGCGCGAGTTCAGGATCGTGTCGCCGACCCGCTCCGCATATGTCTCGAGCGATTCGCGCTCGTTAGACAGGCGTCGGGTCAGGGCGTGCATCTTGGCGTCGGCGCTCGCATAGGATTGTTCGAGGCGACGCAGCAGGTCCGAGGCGACCAGTTCCATATCGCCAATGCGCATGATTCCGCGTTCGATGCCGTCGCCGAGCGACGCAATTTCCATGCGCACCGTCTGCGACAGGGAGACGACCTCATCCTGTGCCGAAGCTGCCGGCATGACGAGATGCACAGCCACACGCGCCATCGCGTCGGCCGAATGGCGGACGCGCAGCACCTGGCGTGCAAAGGATGCAAGAAGAAGAAAAAGAATGAAAGGACAGGCGGCCATAGCCGCCTTGAGCAGACCGTCCTGATCAGTGGTAAAAGACGTCAGGTCGACGCGCGCGAATCCAATCAATGAGCCGGCATAAATGCCGCAGGCGATGAAGGCGAGGAGATAGGGCCAGACGCTCGGGCGGTATTGCATGCTGCGCAGCATGTCACCGACAAACTTGGCGTCGTCATTTGCCGGATGGCGATTGGCCTTGACCGCAGATTCAGGACGATCGAGCCTGAGGTCCGCGGAGTTGCCCGACGAAAGGGAAGGTGACCTCGTCGACATTGAGGGCCTGTCGACGGCCTTTCCCTCGGCATTGTCGCTGGAGGAATTTTGAACGAACGCCATCACCGCCCCTGACCACAAACTCGTAAACAAAACATTAACCGCCCGGATGATCGGGGCCGGATACGTCCCGATTAAAACCCGTTACATTTTGAATAATGTGATGATTCTTGATACGAATCAGGACGTGAGCGCCCGGCGCCCAGCTTCACGTCAATGCGCCAGGCACCACAGGTCAGGATTCAGAGGCTCTCATGCTCGCCATGGGAGGCTTGCCGGACCGGGAGAGCGGCCTCGCTGGCAACATCGACATCGCCCAACTGGACGACGGGAGCTGCAAACTGGCGAAGGTGAGACAGGGGAACGTCAGGCCCGGGCACGGCTGGGCCATGTTCGCTTTCGCCCCTGTGCATCGCGATGGCGGACAGGGCGGATCGTGCGAGGTCTGTGACAGCGGCTGCGGGAAAGATGGAAAGGACATCCGGCCGGGGCAGCCCTGGAGTTTCGTCCACATCCGTGTCATTGCACACCAACCAAAAACGATAAACCTGCCAGATAATATTCCGGGGCCTATCGCTTTTAGTTGCCGTTACGTATGCAGCCTGCTTGTTTCATGGGCCGGGACCGCCAGTCCGTCGCTCGTCGATCCTGTTTGGCCTGTCTGTCGGAGATTTTCCGAAACACATTGCTAACCTGCCCGGACGCGCAGATCAGGCGATCAGGCTCAGAGCTGATAAATATAGGCCGCCGAAATGCCGTGCTTGTCGGCGAGTTCGGAAACAGGCACGCCGCGCTTGCGTTCGGCCACAAGCATCTTTCGGAAATCCGCGAGCTCCTTGCCGGTCCGCCTGCGGCGCTTTCCTTCCGTCCCCGCATTCTCCTTGGTTGATTTTTTGGACGTCACCTTGCCGGCGTCTGCATGGGCGCTCGAGATCAGGGATCCGGCCAGGGCAATGATCTGGCGGAGCTTTTCAATTTCGCGGGGTGTCATCATCAGAAATCTCATGTTCGAAGTTAAGGCAATGCGGTTTTGTACCAATTCATATTACAATACTCAATCGTCAATTTAAGCTGTGCCGTATCGGGACCTGGACGGCTGGCGGGCTGACCCTTCCTGAATCGAGCCAAGGCGTGTCGTGGTTGGCCGCTGCGGCACTGCTTGACCTGGTCCAAATGGGGGCATGTTTCGGCCACGTCACAGGACGCCTGTTCTGCAGGAAAGGGCCCCCGAATCTCGCTCACCTGGCAGGTTCCGGTCCGGCGGGCCGCGGGGCACCGAAAAACGGGTCTTGCGATACGCTCGGGAGTGGTCCAAAAAATCATCCCCCGTCGCGCTCCGCGGCGGGCCTCCCTTTGCGAAGGCCAGGAAATGTCCGTCGAAGCCATAAATGTGCGCCACGAGATCCCCGTGATCGGAACGATCAGCTTCGGACATTTTCTCAGTCATCTCTATATGCTCGCCATTCCGCCGCTGTTCCCGCTGCTGCGAAACGACTTCGCCGTCGGCTATGTGGAGCTCGGCCTCACCATCACCGCCTATGCGGTCACCACCGGCCTTTTGCAGACCCCGGTCGGCTTTCTCGTCAACCGCATCGGCGGGCAGCGCGTGCTGGCGGGCGGGTTGTTCCTGAACGCGCTTGCCATCGCCCTCACCGGGTTCGCCACGTATTATTGGCAATTGGTCGCTCTGATGCTGCTGGCTGGCGTGGGCTCGAGCGTCTTCCACCCGGCTGATTATTCGATCCTGACCGCCCGCATCGCCACACAGCGACTGGGCCGGGCGATGTCGGCGCACACGCTTGCCGGAAATTTCGGTTTCCTCGTGGCCCCACCGCTGATCGTGACGCTGGCGGCGCTGGCCGGATGGCGGGTCTCTGTCATGGCGATCGGTGCCCTGGGCATGGCGGTGGCGGTGGCGCTGCTGTTCATGTCGGCCATTCTTTCGGGCGTCGGCCAGACGAAGGCGAGACAGGCCGATTCCTGGCGCGCACTGGTCACATCGCCCAAAATCATGCTGCTATTTGTCTTCTATGTCCTGTCTTCGGCGGCAAATTCCGGCATGGTCCATTTCTCGGTCGTGGCCTTCAAGGACATTTACCATCTGCCCGTCACGGTGACGGCGGTCGCGCTGACCGCGTATCAGGGCTTGCAAATGCTGGCCGTCCTGCCCGGCGGTTGGCTGGCGGACAAAGTCAAGCACCACGAACTCCTGCTCGCGCTCTGCTTGGGCCTCTCCGGCCTTCTCGTGCTGCTGTCGGGCGCGGGCGGCCTGCCATTTTGGGCCGTCATCAGCTTTCTGGGGTGTGCAGGTGCCCTGCGCGGCCTCGTCAACGCCTCCCGTGATGTCTCCGTGCGACACGCGGCCACTGACAAGATCAGCGTCGGCACCCTGTTCGGCTTCGTCACCACGGGCTACAGCGGCGGCCAGATCGTCGGTCCGGCTCTCTATGGCTGGATCATGGATTTCGGTCGCCCCGAATTGGTGTTCTGGGCCTCGGCGGCCTTCTCGACGCTGGCCATCAGCACCTTGCTGGTCAACCGCCTCGCGCCACGACCCACCTGAGCCTTGTGGCTGCGGTGCCTGAATACGGCCTGATCGAACGACCGCGGCAGAAATGTCTGACCGCCCCCATGAATTGAGAGCATTGACACCGATCTGCTCTGCCTCGTGAATCTGGGGCCGGAGCCATCGGCATGAAGGGTATGGTGCCGCCGCCCACCTGATCAAGGAGGGCGCGCAGGTCATCATTAGGGGGCGAACTCACCGACCGCCCGCTCGATCTCCAATGCGCACTGGTCCACGGGCAGAACCGCTTTATCCGCTTCCTCGCGGAAAAGGAAAAATCGGTTCTGGAGGATTGATCCCCGGAGCCCTCGCCTAGAGCTTGTCCTCGCCGCGCCCCTTCGCGAGGTCCTTGGCCTGCGGCGTCTGCATGTAGAAATTCAGGAACTCATAGCCGAGCGAGGCATCATGCACGAGGTTGAATTGTGCCAGCATCTGCTTGTTGAGCACCCGCTTGGTCATCGCCAGCGCATAGGCATTGCGCTTCAGCAGCCGCTGCGCAATCTCGTCGGTCTTGGCGTCGAGCTCTGACGCGGGCACCGCATAATTGACGACGCCCATGCCGGCCAGTTCCTTCGCCGTGAAGGGCCGCGCCAGCATCAGATATTCCTTGGCCATGTTCATCGGCATCTTCAGCGGCGCGAAAACGGCACCGCCGTCACCGGTCACCATGCAATGCTCGGCCGAGCCCACCACCTTGCCGTCGATCTCCAGCTCGCCCGCGCTCATGTGATGATCGGCGATGATCGCGTCCTCGCGCGCCACGATGAAATCGCAGGCCAGCACGAGATTGGCACCAAAGCCGACCGCGTGCCCGTTGACCTTGGCGATGACCGGCTTTTCGATCGTGCACATGGCCTCGACCGCACGGGTGACGCCGCTCATGATGTCCCAGTCATTGCCCGGATTGCCGTGGTGTCCATAGGACGAGGGCGGAATCGTGAAGACGTCATCCTTGCCGGTGATGACGATCACGCGCACCGAATCGTCGTGGCGCAATTCAGTGAGCGCGCGGGCCACCTCGCTGGCGCGCTGCGCGCCGCCGCGCTTTTCCGTGCGCATGAGGGCGCGGAGATGCGGCTCCAGCCGCTTCAACTCGATGGTGGCGACCTGGCCGTTGCGGACGATGTCGAGCAGAACGTAATCGGACATGGATTGCCTCACTTGTCGGCGAGCAGGCGCGCGAAGCGCTCGCGAATGGGTTGCGGCGTCTGCGCCGCCTTTTCGAGCAGGCCGTGCACGGCCGCCCCGTCGATGGGGCTCGTCATGATCCCGGCCTTCAGCATTTCAGCGCGGAAGGTCGGGTCGGTTGCCATGTCCATGAAAGCCTTGCGCAGGATCGCCATCCTTTCCTCCGGCACGCCGGGCGGCGCGACCACGGGGAGCGCCATGAAGAAGGGCAATTCGGCAAAGTCGAGAAGCGCAAAATCCTCGCCGCCCTTCACCCGGTCGCGCGCGATCGGCACATCGGGATAATCGGGCAATGGCGTCGTGCGCCCAAAAGCGATCAGCGGTTTCAGCTTCTTCTCCGCCCAGAGCTGCGGCCGCCCCACCTGGATCGCGCTGATGTCGACGATCTGCCCGTCCACCTCGCCGCGCTCCATGGCGAGCCATATCTCATTGGCACCGGGAAAGCCCCGCACGACATCGACATTCATGCCAACCATATCCCGGGCGAGCAGCGCGAAGGTGATGTTGGTCGAGCCGCCACGCGTGCCGCCCAGAATGGCGGGCTTGGGCAATTTTGCCAGCTCCGCAATATTGCTCGCCGGGAAACTGTCGTTGACGACCAGCAGATAGGCGTCATCCCTGTAGGATGACAGCGAGCCGAGCCAGTTGAGCTTCAGCGGATCGAAACTCGCGTTCGGATCGTTGAGAAAGGCCAATTGCGGCAAGGCGCGGCTCATCACCACGATCGACAGGCCGTCGCGTTCCAGCGTGTTGCCGAGCTTGTTGGCGATGGCAAGCCCGCCCGCGCCGGGCTGGTTCTGCACGACGATGCTGGGCTTGCCTGGAATGAACCGGGCGAGGTGCCGGGCGATGGTGCGCCCGGCCGTGTCGTAATAGCCCCCGGTGGAAGATCCAACGATGATGTTGAGCGTGCGCCCCGTATAGAAATTTGCCTGCGCCCCCGCAGGAGCGACAAGCACGGGTGCCGACAAGGCACCCGCCATGGATGCAAGTGCGTGTCTACGCGTCAGCATAAGATCCTCCCCCGATAGCCGTTTGCGCTACATGCCGTTGAATTCGGTCATCGGCCGCTCTTCACCCTCTTTCGGCTCGATATAGAGGAAATCCTCCATCCGAGACTTGGAGCCTTCGAGGATCAGCCTTTCCTCATATTCCTGGCGGATATAGGGATCCTCCATGTCATAGGGGATGGCATTGCCGCCATCGCGCACGTCGATGGCACCCATGTCGCGCTCCTTCTCACCTGGCCGGCCGGGCCTGCGGCCACGCGCATTGTTGGGGCCAAACCAAGCGGTCATGCGCAGCGGCCCTTTGCTGATGCCGAAATGCTGGTGGTACCAGTCACCGCTCATCGGCGCGGCGCTGACCATGCCGACCGGCTCGTAATCGACACGGAAGACCTGATCGGCCTTGCCGTCCTTCCACGGGGTCGAGCCGATCTCGGAGGGCCAGGTGTAAGTGTAGCCCTTGCCGTTGACGCAGATGAGCACCGCGGCCGACCCATGCTTGTGGGCTTTCGAATAACGCCCCGTCTCGTGCTGGCCAACCCACATATAGAAGCGCTGGCCTGCCATATGTGGCTCGATCCGGCGATAGCCGGGCGAACGCCGGTTATCGAGCGGCAGTTCGCAGGACATGATGTCGGGGATCATATTGGTGCGGCGCATCGCGAGCCCGCGCACGGGATCGGAGGCAATGTCATCCTTGGGCTTGAAATAATCGCTCTCGCCCGAGAAGCGATCCTTGAACGTGTAGGGATTGTTGAAGATGAAATCCTCATTGCCGTAGAGGTTCATGGCATTGGGTGCCGAGGTACCGGCCAGCAGCAGTGCAGGCGAGGACGAGGCATTGACGATGCGATGATAGGCGTTCAGCGGAATGGCAAAGAGCGAGCCCTTCTGCCACTCGAACACCTGCTTCTTGCCGCCCTCCTGCCAGACCTCGGTCGTGCCGCGCCCCTCGATCACGAGGAACTGCTCTTCGTACAGATGACGCTCGACGTTGAGCGCACCGGAACCGGGCACCTCGACGACATAGGAGCCCCAGAGGCCCTCCGTCCCCCAGAGC
>CAIWVR010000515.1 GCA_903916165.1 uncultured Hyphomicrobiales bacterium
GACCGATCCGATCACCAAACTCGGTGCCCCTAGAGCTTCAAGGCACCGACGTAGCCGGTGAGTTCCAGGTAGCCGCGGCCGCCCTGTGTGCGGACAGCGCCCTCCCAATAGACTGGCCCGCCAGTTCGCCGGCTGTCGAGTTCCTGGTCGTCGAACAGCGGGGTCAGGGAAAACTGCTGCGGGCCCGCGGGCGTACGGATGGTGATCACGCGCGAGACGGGATAGGCACCGCCCGTCCGCGGCGAGCGCCAGATGCGCTCGGTGCTAAAGATTACATCCCCGCGAGCAAGGATCGTGACCTGACCGTCTGCGGCCCGGAGCGACCCCCCCGCCCAAATCGCCCGGCCAGTCCTGTCGCGCACCTGGAACGCGGTCAGCGCCCTGCCGTCGTCGAAGTTGAGTCCCACCCAGTCCCAGCCTACGGCCTTCGGATCCAGCAGGGTGGAGGACCATTCATGGTCCAGCCAGGCGGTCCCGGCCACCGTCTGACGCCGGCCCGCGCGGGTGACCGTGCCTGACACCGCCAGGTGCGGCAGGCTATAATAGTGGCTCGCCTGGCTGGTGAGGGGCCCCTTGCGGCTGACGCCGCCCTGGCCCTGCAGCAATACCGCTTGCGTCGGGGCGAAGGTCAGGTCCAGCGCGAAGCTCTGACTGGCCGCTTTGGCCGTGAACCGGCCATCCGTCTGACGCCGGAGCCGCCACTCGTCGATCGCCACGTCGGCGTCGTCGGTGGCGGCCTGGGCCAGGCCCAGCCCCTGCCGGGCGATGCGGCCGTCGTGCAGAAGCCGCCCGGCCAACGGATCGGAAAGGCCCGCGTGGGCGAAAATGATCTGGCCGGGCCAGAACGCACTTGGATTGGCGGGGTCCACTGCGAGGCGGCTGCGGAAGAAGGTGATCTGGAACCCGAGGTCTCGTCCGTCGGAGGATTTGAGCCAGCCGGTGACGTACCACCACTCCGTCCGGAAATCCGGGTGAGCGCCGTGATCGCGGGGGAACCGCAGCGGTGCGTCGGCGCGCACCGCGGCGAAAGGCGTCGGGAGCGCCGCTGCGGCCGAATGGGGCAGGAGCAGAGCTGGCAGGGCGAGAAGCGTCCGCCGGGGGAGGCTGCCCATCACCAGTCCTCCCGTACTGCGCGCACGGCGTCGGTGGACAGCGCGCGGCGGCCCGCCAGCACCGCGGTCAGCGCACCGGCCCCGATCAGGGCGACGGTCAGGCTGGCGAAGAGCCCGATCGGCAGCCTGGTCTCCATCGTCCAATGGAAGGACTGAGGATTGACGACATGGATCAGCACCTGGCTCATCGCCAGGCCGAGGCCCAGGCCGACCACCACCCCGATCGCGCCGAGAAGCGCGCCCTCGATCGCCAGCATGGCGACGATC
Organism: uncultured Hyphomicrobiales bacterium; assembly: GCA_903916165.1. GTDB lineage: Bacteria > Pseudomonadota > Alphaproteobacteria > Rhizobiales > Beijerinckiaceae > Terripilifer. Next base: position 1,380 of record CAIWVR010000515.1, read on the forward strand.
TGGGAGCGCAGAACGCCCACGTGACGCAGCATGCCGAACTCCTTGGTGCGCGCCAGGGTCTGGGCGGAGAAAGTCGCCGCCACTCCCGCTAACCCTACAGCGATGGCGATGGCCTCCAGGGCGTAGGTCAGGGCAAAGCTGGAGTCGAACAACTTCAACGCGACCGCCCGCATCTTCCGCGCCTCCACGAATTGGACCTGCGCGCCGAGCTCCGACGGCAGGGTGGCGCGGATGGTGCGGATCGCCGCCTGCGGGGTCTGTCCAAAGGTAAGCTTCACAGTGGCCTCGGTGCGCAGGGCGTCGCCCGTGAGGCGCGTGTAATCTGCATCGTCTAGCGCCACCGCACCGGACTGCCGGGCGTAGTCGCGCCAGACACCGGCTACGACCGCTCGCGGCGCGCCGGGTAGTGGTAATACGAGGACGTCGCCCACCTGGCGGCCATAGAGCCGCGCGGCGGGTTCGGAGAGCCATACCGGTGTGATCCCGGCTGGTGGTTGGCGGGTACGGCCGATCAGCGGCAGTCTGGCGGCCGGATCGGCCGGGTCTATGGGGCGCACCACCAGGACGGCTGGCGGCCGGTCGGCTGCGAGCCGCAGCGGCAGGGTTTTCTGGAATACCACGTCGGCCAAGCCCGGCACCGCGGCGATCCGTCTCTGTTGCTCGGGATCGAACCCGCCGCTCTCGACTCTGAACAGCAGGTCACCGGGAAGAATGTCGTCGAGCCAGTCCGCAACCGAGCCGCGGAGGCTGGTCACCATCACCCCCATTGCGACCATCAGACTGACGCTGGCTACAATTCCACAAAGCGCGACCGCGGCCTGACCCGGCGCGCCCCACAAGCGCTGCATCGCAAGGTCGACGGGCACAACGCCTCGGCCCACCTGGCGGAGCGGCGAGAGGATCGCCCGCGCGAGCCACGGTATGGCTGCCACCCCGCCCGCCAGGATTAGGCCGATCGACAAATAGCCCAAGAGCGGCAAGCCCCACACCGCCGGCGCGAGAGCCGCAAGACCGCCGAGCGCCAGCAGGCTCAGCGCCCACCGGAGCGCTGGCGTCGTGTCAGGATCTCTTGGGTCGCCAAGGTCCTTGAGCGCGATGCCGGGCTGGGCGCGCGCGGCTTCCAGGGCTGGCAGTACGCTGCCCACCACCGCCGTCGTCAGGCCCAGGGCGAAGAACAACACGAGGGGTGCCGGGCTGATCACCAGGTCGGGGGTCTTGCTTGCGAAAAAACCGCTCCCCAGATCGCCGCCCAGCAATCGCAGGGTGAGACTGGCCACCCCGAGGCCCAACGCCAGGCCGAGTGCCGCGCCGACGCCGCCCACCAGGGCACCTTCCACCAATACCTGGGCAAGCAGGCCCCGGCGCTGGAGGCCGAGGACCCGCAGCAGCGCGAACTGCGGACGCCGGCGCGCGACCGAAAGGGACTGGGCGGAGAAGACCAGGAAGCCGCC
>CAIWVR010000516.1 GCA_903916165.1 uncultured Hyphomicrobiales bacterium
CATAATAGAGCGCAAATGCGAACGAATCGGGACGCCCTGTCAACACCTTAGAATGAGTGCGCCGGACTTGTTAAAAAAAGCGGCGCCCCCCGATGGACTCGGAAAGGCGCCGCGAAAAACAGACAGACAGGGATGCGACCCGCGAACGGGCGCTTGCAGGGACGTTTAGCGTGCGCCGACGACGGGCTTCGGCTTCATCGGCAGCAGGCCTTCGCGCTGCATCTTCTTGCGCGCGAGCTTGCGGGCGCGACGGACGGCTTCAGCCTTCTCGCGGGCGCGCTTCTCGGACGGCTTCTCGTAATGGCCGCGGAGCTTCATCTCCCGAAAGATACCCTCGCGCTGCATCTTCTTCTTGAGCGCCTTGAGGGCCTGATCGACGTTGTTGTCGCGAACGAGAACTTGCACCAGCAGATCCTGTCTTCAACGCTTCGCCTCAGGCGACAGCGGCCAAAATGGGGAAAGGGACGCGCAGCCCAGAGAGGGGCGCATCTCAACGTGGTGGCGGAAATAGCAGATGACCGTGGGGCTGTCCAGCCATGGTGAAGAGATTCACAGGCCAGATGCGGGAGATGCTGTTGCCCCCGGCAAGGCTGTGAAAGGCCGGGACCGAGCGACGCGGGCGGTTGCGAGGGTCGCTTGCATCGGCCTAGGATAACCAGATTGCCTGTCGAGAGCTTTTTCCTGATGGATTTCGGACCCGCCGCCTTTTCCGGCCTCACCGACCCCGACCGCGCCCGCGCACTGTTCCGCCGCAATGTGCAGCGCGTTGAGGTGGAGACCCATTCCTACTGCAACCGGCGCTGCGGCTATTGCCCCAATGCGGCGGGTGACCGCCTCGGCCCGAATGTGCGGATGGCGGAGGCGCTCTATGCCCGCATCGTCGGCGACCTCGCGTCCATCGGCTTTTCCGGCGCGCTGGTGCTCAGCCATTATAACGAGCCGCTGGCCGACCGCAGCATTGTCGCGCGCATTGCGCAGGCCCGTGCGGCCCTGCCGGGGGCGCAGATCCTGATCTACACCAATGGCGATTATCTGACCCCGGCGCTGGTTGACGACCTCGCGCAGGCGGGCCTCAGCTATATGCATCTGTCCATCCACATGCGCCCCGACGACATCTATTCCGACCTCTATGCCATCGACCGCATCAGCGAGATCTGTGCGCGGATCGGGCGGCCGGTGAAGATGAAGGCCGTGCGCGGCGGCGAGTTCATGACGGGCCGCATTCCGCATGGCTCCATCGACATCGAGATCCGCGCGCTGAACTACTGGAAAACCGGGCAGGATCGCGGCGGCCTGATCGAGGGCATGGACCGGCCCGCCAATCGCACGGCGCCCTGTTTCTTTCCCTTCGCGCATTTCTACGTCGGCTATACCGGCGATGTGGTGCCGTGCTGCCATTTGCGCGGCGATACGCCCGCGCATGCGCCCTATGTCACCGCCAAAGTGCAGGCCGATGCGCCCATCTTCCTCGCCTATGCCAGCGAGGCTGCGGCCCGCTGGCGGCGCTCGATGACGGGACGCAAGCTGCGCGCGGCGCCCTGCGCCACCTGCACGGCGGGTGCGCCACAAGCGGGCTCGCCGCTGGAGGCGGCCATGATCGCAGCGGAGCCCGGGGAGATGCTCACCGGG
>CAIWVR010000517.1 GCA_903916165.1 uncultured Hyphomicrobiales bacterium
ATGGGCCATATCGAATTGTCGAGATCGGCCGATCTGGTTGTCGTTGCGCCTGCCACCGCCGATCTGATGGCGAAAGCGGCGAACGGGCTGGCCAATGATCTTGCCTCCACATTGCTGCTCGCGACGGACAAGAAAGTGCTCATGGCGCCTGCGATGAACGTCCGCATGTGGTTGCATCCAGCGACACGGCGGAATGCAGCGCGCCTGATCGCCGACGGCATTCTCTTCACGGGCCCGGCGGATGGTGACATGGCCTGCGGCGAATTCGGGCCCGGCCGCATGAGCGAACCGCTGGAAATCGTTGCCGCCGTGACGCAGGCCCTTTCCGGGGACACGAGACTTCCCTTGAATGGCGATGTCGCGGTCCCGGCTTCTCTGTTGAAGGGGCGCAGAATCGTCATCACGTCGGGACCGACGCATGAGCCGATCGATCCCGTGCGCTATATTGCCAACCGTTCATCGGGACGCCAGGGCCATGCGATTGCGCAGGCGGCGGCGCGCGCGGGTGCCCATGTCGTCCTGATCAGCGGCCCTGTTTCGATTCCCGATCCGGTTGGCGTCGAGATGCGCAGGGTCGAGACGGCACGAGACATGCTGTCGGCGGTCGAGGCAGCCCTGCCGGCGGATGTTTTCATCGGCGCAGCCGCAGTCGCAGACTGGCGCGTCGAGGGCACCAGCGACAGCAAGATCAAGAAAACACCCGCAGGCAGCCCGTCTTTGAAGCTTGCCGAAAATCCCGACATTCTCGCGCAAGTCTCGGCACTGTCATCGGGCCGGCCACAATTGGTGGTCGGCTTTGCCGCTGAAACGAACGACCTTCTGGATCACGCGCGCGCGAAACTCACCCGCAAGGGCTGCGACCTGATCATCGCCAATGATGTCGGCGCGGGGAGCAATGTGATGGGCGGGACGCACAACAAAGTGCATCTTGTCTCCCACACGGGCGTGGATTCCTGGCCGCTGCTGGACAAGGACGAGGTTGCCAGCCGCCTCATCGCACGATGCGCGGAGCTTTTGGCGGGGGCTGGACCAGAATGAATATCGAGCTTCGCATCAAGCGTCTTCCGCACGGCCAGGACTTGCCGTTGCCCGCATACCAGACACCAGCCGCTGCGGGCCTCGATCTGCTTGCGGCGATCCCGCGACAGACGAAACTCGTGCTTGAACCGGGTGGGCGTGACCTCGTGCCGACGGGAGTGTCCATCGAATTGCCGGAGGGACATGAGGCGCAGGTGCGCCCGCGCTCGGGGCTGGCGCTCCGCCATGGTGTGACCGTGCTGAATGCGCCAGGAACGATCGATGCCGATTATCGCGGCGAGATCTGCGTCATCCTCGTCAATCTCGGGTCCGAGCCCTTCGAGATTTTGCGCGGTGACCGGATCGCGCAGATGATCGTTGCGCCTGTCAGCCGCGCGGTGCTGACCGAGGTTCCCGTCCTGTCCACGTCGGCCCGCGGCGCTGGCGGGTTTGGCTCGACAGGCACCGCCCCCGAGCGGAGCCCGCAATGATCCTCCTGTCGCGCCGCAGTCAGCTGGCCATTGCTGCCGTCGTGGATGTTGCGATCCATGCGCGACCCTCGCCTGTCGCGGCAAAAGCACTCGCGGCGCGCCACAATCTGCCGCCCCGGCATCTTGAAACCTTGCTGCAGGCCCTGGTCAAGGCCGGCATCCTCAAGGGTGTGCGGGGACCGCGCGGCGGCTATGAACTCGCGCGCGAACGGCGCCGGGTCTCGGCAGGCGAGATCGTGCGGGCCGCCATGGCGGATGGTCTGGAAGAGGGCACCCTTCCGGAACCTGAGTCCCTGCTCGTGAACAGCGTCGTCCGGCCTCTGGTCCATGTCGCGAGCCAGAAATTCCTGGCGGAACTCGATGCGGTTTCGGTCGACGATCTCTGCCGTCAAGCCGGGGACATGGCGGTCTTTGGAAAGCCGAAGACCAGCGCTGATTTTACAATCTGAAATCGGAATTATACTCTACATCGACCTGCAGTGTGAATACCGCTAGAACAGGACCGGAGCACTGAGGAGAAACCCCATGGCGAATGGTGAACAGGCTCGTCCGGCCGGTCGCGGACGTATTTACAATTCCATCACGGATACGATCGGCGACACGCCGCTGGTGCGCCTGAACCGGCTGGCAGCCGAGCGCGGCGTCAAGGCCAACCTCCTCGCCAAGCTCGAGTTTTTCAACCCGATCTCGAGCGTCAAGGATCGCATCGGCGTGGCGATGATCGACGCGCTCGAGGCAGCCGGCAAGATCGATCCCGCACGCACCATTCTGGTGGAGCCGACCTCCGGCAACACCGGCATTGCGCTCGCCTTTGTGGCAGCCGCGCGCGGTTACAGGCTGATGATTGTCATGCCGGACAGCATGTCGATTGAGCGCCGCAAGATGCTTGCCCTGCTTGGCGTCGAATTGGTGTTGACGCCCGCGGCGCAGGGCATGAAGGGGGCGATTGCCCGCGCACAGGAGATTGTCGCGCAGACGCCCGGTGCCATCATCCCGCAGCAGTTTGAAAATCCGGCAAATCCGGAGATCCACCGCAAGACCACGGCCGAGGAGATCTGGAACGACACGCAGGGCGGCGTCGACGTCCTGATCTCGGGTGTCGGCACGGGGGGCACGATCACGGGCGTCGGCCAGGTTCTCAAGGAGCGCAAGCCAGGCGTGCGGATCATCGCGGTGGAGCCGGAGGATTCTCCGGTCCTCTCGGGCGGTCAGCCCGGGCCGCACAAGATCCAGGGCATCGGGGCCGGTTTCGTGCCTGGCGTGCTCGACCGGTCCGTCATTGATGAAGTCGTCACGGTCGGAAACCAGACGGCGTTCGAGATGGCGCGCCATCTGGCGCGCATCGAGGGCATTCCCGTTGGCATCTCGTCGGGGGCTGCCGTTGCGGCAGCGCTTGAGGTGGGTCTGCGTCCGGAGATGGCGGGTAAAAACATCGTCATCATTATTCCCTCCTTCGCAGAGCGTTATCTGTCAACGGCGCTGTTCGAGGGACTTTGACCCACCTGCCAGTTTGAACCCGCGGGGGCGCCCTGGGCGCCCCTTTTCATTTTAACGAGGCTGTTCTAGCCATGGTTTCTTGACCCCGGCGGAGCGCAGCATGTCTTTCGAAACGGTTCTCACCGAAACCCACGGTCCCGTTCGCCTTATCCGGCTGAACCGTCCCGAGGCCCTGAACGCTCTCAGCGTGCAGCTGATCCGGGACCTGAATGCAGCGCTCGACGAAGCCGAAGCCGATAGCGCCATCCGCTGTCTCGTGCTCACGGGCTCGGAGAAAGCCTTTGCCGCCGGCGCGGATGTGAAAGAAATGCAGTCCAAGACCTATCTGGACGCCTATTTCGGAGATTTCGTCGCCAGCTGGGAGCGCATCACGCGCCTGCGCAAGCCGGTCTTTGCAGCTGTTTCAGGCTTTGCGCTGGGCGGAGGGTGCGAATTGGCGATGATGTGCGACTTTATCCTTGCGGCCGATACGGCCAGATTCGGACAGCCCGAGATCAAGCTCGGCATTCTCCCCGGGGCTGGCGGCACACAGCGGCTGACCCGGCTGATTGGCAAGTCGAAAGCCATGGAAATGTGCCTGACCGGCCGCATGATGGACGCAGCTGAAGCCGAACGCTCAGGTCTCGTGTCGCGCGTCGTGCCAGCCGCCGAGCTGATGGCAGAGGCGATCCGCGTCGGCCAGGTCATTGCTGGCATGTCGACCTCCGCCGTCATGATGACCAAGGAATCCGTCGAAAGCGCCTATGAAACGAGCCTCAGTGAAGGCATTCGTTTCGAGCGGCGGCTGTTCTACGCCACTTTCGCCACGCCTGATCAGAAAGAAGGCATGCAGGCCTTTGTCGAGAAACGCGCGCCTCACTTCGAGCGGCGTGACGACTGATCGAGAATCTGTGCTCGACGCATTGACGCGAGCGACGCTTCACGTTTATAAGCCCCAATCCGCCGTGCTTTATAGGTGCGGGACAGAACTTACGGCCCATTCACTCTGCGGCCGATCCTCGAGGAAAACCAATGGCGAATACCTCCTCGGCCAAGAAGGCCGTCCGCAAGATTGAGCGCCGCACGGCCGTGAACCGCGCCCGCCGCAGCCAGATGCGGACTTACGTCCGCAAGGTTGAAGAAGCCTTGGCTTCGGGAAATGCCGATGCCGCCAAGTCGGCCCTCGCCGACGCCGAACCGCTCATGATGCGCGCTGCCCAGAAGGGCATTGTTCACAAGAACAATGCTTCACGGAAGATTTCCCGTTTGACGGTCCGCGTGAAGGCTCTTGCCCAGTAACACCGGGTAAGTTCTTGATGTCATGTTTCTAAAAAGCCCGGCATTGCCGGGCTTTTTTGCATTTTCAAGCGTCAATTGCGGCGAAGTCACAGTTTTCATTATTTCTTTGAGCCGGGAATCCCAGCACAGCTGAAAGCGTTATGATTCAAGGGGTTGAAAGCAAAGCGTCGGTGGACGGTGAGATATGCTCCCTTGACATTTCGTTAACGCGAGAATTCGTGCGGATTTTTGTCGAACAGAAGTGTCGCTATTTCACCATTGCCGAGTGTCTGGATCGTCCCGGAATCAACGTCTTACAGAGGTCAATCCTGAATCCGCGCAAGCTTTTACCGGCCGGCCACTAAGCCAAAATGACGGCTCCGTGACAGGGCGTGTTGCGGAGCCCCGGAGCGGTGTGTAAGACTTTCTTCAGACAGGTCGTCTCTGACGTGACGTAAGAAAAGCTATCGAAAATAAGAGGTTACACCAAAAGTCTCGCTTTTCGCGAGCGGTGAAGCTTCAGGGTGGCAAGTCGCGGGAAACGGAAGGTCGGGGCTGGCCTATGGTGAGTCTCGTAAGCGGCAGCTTATAGCGATTTTGATAATTTTGGGCTGCGGCTGCGAGGCCGCAGAAGGGGGAACCATGACTTTTTGGCAGATGTCGGAATTTTCGAGCCAAGTGAATCCGCTGGGGGCGGGTTTTGTTTTCAATCATGAGTTCCGTGGTTTTCCGGTCCGTGTGCGCGTTCCGTTTGGCGTGGGTGTTTGTGTTGCCCCGAGGTCGAAGTCGCGCCCCTGAATTTGCAATGAAACCTTGACGCGCTGCGTTTGGCAGTCGGCTCGGCATCTGCAGTCAGGGACTCCGTTCGAGGGCCTAACCTCGACGTGCATGGGATCGAGAAGATAAAAATGCTCAAGACACGCTTCGATTCGGCTCAGGCCGACGGCACCAAAATTGTCCGCTTTTCATCGGAGAGTTCCGAAAACCCTGTCGCCACCACCCATTTTGAAGCCTGGCAGCGGGTGTGTCGTCGCCTGCGCGCCGAAGTCGGGGAGGACGTCTTCAATTCCTGGTTCGGACGTCTCGAACTTGATGAGATACAGGATGAGGTTGCGCGCCTTTCGGTGCCGACCAAATTTCTGAAGAGCTGGATCCAGTCCCATTATACGGACCGCATCTTGACCGCTCTGGCCTCGGAGGTTCACGCAGTTGCGTCTCTCGCCATTGTGGTGCGCACATCAGGTCGCGTCGCAGCTGCCCGCCCCGTCGAAGCATCGGCCCCCACACGTTATGAGGACGGCGCTGTGCGCCTCGCCACAAACCTTTTTGCGCCCCCGAGCACCGCAGCATCACGGCGCGAGCCGGAAACCATTGGTCGTGACCCCAAGAGCCTCGAGAGCGAAGCACTGGGCGGCTCTCCACTTGACCGTCGCCTGACTTTTGCGAGCTTCCTCATCGGCAAGTCGAACCAGCTGGCGCATGCCGCCGCACAAAGGGTGGCCCAGGCTCCCGCCTCTGAATCGCCGCTTTACAATCCGCTCTACATTCACGCCTCGGTCGGCCTTGGAAAGACGCATCTGATCCAGGCTGTCGCACATATGGCAACGGATCTTGGCCGCCGCGTGATCTATCTGACGGCCGAGAAGTTCATGTATGGTTTCGTGTCTGCCCTCAAGGCGCAGACGGCGATTGCGTTCAAGGAAAAGCTGCGCGCCATCGATGTGCTCGTCATTGACGATGTGCAATTCCTGCAGGGCAAGTCGATCCAGCAGGAGTTTTGCCACACGCTGAACGCGCTGATCGATGCGGGTCGCCAGGTCGTCATTGCCGCCGACCGCCCGCCCTCCGAGCTTGAGAGTCTCGACGAGCGTGTGCGTTCGCGCCTGGCGGGCGGGCTTTGTGTCGAAATGGGTTCGCTGGACGAAGCATTGCGTGTGAAAATTCTTGAAACGCGGATTGCTGTCGCGCGCATGGCGCAGCCCTCGTTTGAAGTCCCTGCTGCTGTGGTGACCCTCGTCGCGCGTTCGATCCAGACCAATGGTCGCGACCTCGATGGTGCCGTCAACCGCCTGCTTGCGCATGTCACCTTGACTGGCACGTCCCTGACCGTGGAGACGGCAGAAACCGCGATCCGCGATCTGGTGCGCACCCGTGAGCCAAAGCGCGTCAAGATCGAGGATATCCAGAAGCTCGTGGCGACGCATTTCAACGTCAGCCGGGCCGATATCCTGTCGTCGCGACGCACGGCAACTGTTGTGCGCCCGCGCCAGATCGCCATGTACCTCGCCAAGGTGCTGACTTTGCGGTCGCTGCCCGAGATCGGCCGTCGTTTTGGCGGACGCGATCACACGACCGTCCTGCATGCCGTGCGCAAGATTGAAGGCCTGGCCAATCTGGACAACCAGCTTTCCGAGGAGCTTGAGCTGCTCAAGCGGATGTTGACCGACTAGGTCAGCCGGGCGGACCCTGTGACGTCCGATATGAAAAAGGCCGCTGCGTTTCCGCAGCGGCCTTTTTGTCTGGATCGTTTCGAGGGCCCGTCGCCAATCAGCCGACGGTGTCCTTCGCGCGCTCGGCGCGCTTGCGATCATTGGGGTCGAGGAAGCCCTTGCGCAGGCGGATCGACTTCGGCGTCACTTCGACACGCTCATCGTCCTCGATATAGGCGAGCGCCTTTTCAAGCGTCATGCGGATCGGCGGCGTCAGGCGCACCGCTTCATCCTTGCTCTGGGTGCGAATGTTGGTGAGCTGCTTGCCCTTGAGAACGTTGATCTCGAGATCATTCTCGCGGGTGTGCTCGCCAATGATCATGCCGCGGTAGACCTTGCAGCCCGGCTCGATCATCATCGGGCCGCGATCTTCCAGCTTCCACATGGCGTAGGCAACAGATTCGCCCTGATCGTTGGAGATCAGCACGCCGTTGCGACGACCCTGAATTTCGCCCTTGTGCGGAGCATATTCGAAGAACAGGCGGTTCATGATCGCCGTGCCCTTGGTGTCGGTGAGCAATTCGCCCTGATAGCCGATCAGGCCGCGGGTCGGCGCGTGGAACACGAGACGCAGGCGATTGCCGCCCGACGGACGCATCTCCAGCATGTCGGCCTTGCGCTCGGCCATTTTCTGAACGACGACGCCGGAATGTTCCTCATCAACGTCGATGACGACTTCCTCGATCGGCTCGAGAAGCGAGCCGTCCTCGGCCCGCTGGAACACGACGCGCGGGCGCGAAATGCTGAGTTCGAAGCCTTCACGACGCATGGTCTCGATCAGGATGCCAAGCTGCAATTCGCCACGGCCGGACACGATGAAATTATCGCCGGTGGGCGAATCCTCAACCCGCAGGGCAACGTTGCCTTCGGCTTCCTTGTAGAGACGGGCGCGGATCATGCGGCTCGTCACCTTGTCACCTTCGGTGCCCGCGAGCGGGCTGTCATTGACCATGAAGGTCATCGACAGGGTCGGCGGATCGATCGGCTGCGCTTGCAGCGGCACGGTCACATCCATGGCGCAGAGCGTGTCGGCGACGTTGAACTTTTCAAGTCCTGCGATGGCGACGATGTCGCCGGCTTCCGCCTCGTCGATCGGCTGGCGCTCGATCCCGCGGAAGGCGAGGATCTTGGAAATACGACCTGTCTCGACAATCTTGCCTTCGCGGTCGAGAACCTTGACCTGCTGGTTGGGCTTGACCGACCCGGCAAAGACGCGACCCGTGACCATGCGGCCCAGGTAGGGATTGGCTTCGAGCAGCGTGCCGAGCAGGCGGAACGAGCCTTCCTCGATCTTGGGTTCGGCAACATGCTCCAGCACCGTATCGAACAGCGCGGCCATGCCCTGATCCTGCGGGCCGTCCGGTGTGTTTGACACCCAGCCCTGCTTTGCAGAGCCATAGATGATCGGGAAGTCGAGTTGTTCGTCCGTGGCGTCGAGGGCCGCGAAAAGGTCGAACACTTCATTGACGACTTCCGTCACGCGCGCGTCGGGACGATCCACCTTGTTGATGCAGACGATGGGTTTCAGGCCGATCTTGAGGGCCTTGCCGACGACGAATTTCGTCTGCGGCATCGGGCCTTCGGCCGCGTCAACGAGCACAATCGCGCTGTCGACCATGGACAGGATGCGCTCGACCTCGCCGCCGAAATCGGCATGGCCCGGGGTGTCGACGATGTTGATCCGGACATCCTTCCAAACGACAGATGTCGCCTTGGCGAGAATGGTGATGCCGCGCTCTTTTTCGAGATCACTCGAATCCATCACGCGTTCGATCACGCGCTGGTTGTCACGGAACGCGCCGGACTGCTGGAGAAGTTTGTCGACGAGCGTCGTCTTGCCGTGGTCGACGTGGGCGATAATGGCGATATTTCGCAGTTTCATGGGTCTGCCGGGGGTTCGGATCTGCGCCCCGGTCCATCCGGTGCGGTCATGTCGAGTTCATCGGGCCCGGTCTTGAACTGGGACTCGCCAACTCGCGATCTCTGGAAAATTGCGGCCTTCAGGCCGAACTTGGTGCGCTGCATACACGAAATTCCCCGCTTTGGGAACCCGTGCGGGCAGAGGTCGCAGG